>DASZCE010000304.1:0-2010 GCA_035943455.1 Gaiellaceae bacterium
CACCGTCCTACGATAGTGACGTGACTTCGCCTGTTCGCGTCCGCATGGCCCCGAGTCCCACCGGCTTCCTCCACATCGGCGGCGTCCGCACGTTTCTCTTCAACTGGCTCTACGCGCGCGGCCAGGCAGGCGAGTGTCTCCTTCGAATCGAGAACACCGACACGAGCCGCGAGGTGGCGGAGTCGACCGAGCAGATCCAGCGCTCGCTGCAGTGGCTGGGGATCGACTGGGACGGCGAGGTTCGCTTCCAGCTCGACCGGATGGAGCAAGCACGGCGGCTGGCCGAGCGGCTCGTGGCGGAAGGCAAGGCCTACCAGGACGAGGGCGCGATCCGCTTCCGGATGCCGGACGAGGGGACGACGGGCTGGGACGACGTCATCCGGGGCCGGATCGACTACGCAAACGAGACGCTCGAGGACGTCGTGCTCATCCGCTCCGACGGGCGCCCCACCTACAACTTCGCGAACCCGGTCGACGACATGCTCGACGGGATCACTCACGTGATCCGCGGCGCAGACCACGTCTCCAACACGCCGAAGCAGATCCAGATCCTTCGCGCACTCGAGGTCGAGCCGCCCGTCTACGCGCACGTGCCCGACGTCCTCGGCACCGACGGCAAGAAGCTGTCGAAGCGGCATGGTGCGCGGTCGGTCGAGGACTTCCGCGACGCGGGCTACATCCCCGAGGCGCTCGTCAACTTCCTCGCCAGGCTCGGCTGGGCCTACGACGACAAGACCGAGGTCTTCACGCGCGATGAGCTCGTACGGCTCTTCACGCTCGAGCGGGTCTCCTCGAGCCCCGCGATCTTCGACTACGAGAAGCTCGCCTGGCTGAACGGCGTGCACCTGCGGAGGCTGCCTCCCGCCGAGTATGCCGACCGCGTGATCCAGTACCTCCGTGAACACGGAATCGCCTGGGACGAGGAGCTTGTGCGCAAGGCCGCGCCACTCGTCCAGGAGAAGATCGAGACGCTCGCGCAGTTTCCCGACTACGTTCGCTTCCTCTTCGAAGACGTAACGCCGGTCGAGTCGCCGCGCGACGAGCGGGTGCTCGAGGCGGCGGCGGAGACACTGTCCGGCCTCGAGGCCTTCGATGCCGCCATGATCGAGCGCGCGCTCCGGGAGCTCGCCGAGCGCCTGGGATTGAAGCCGCGCGAGGCGTTTCAGCCGATCCGTGTGGCGCTCACCGGCTCGAGGGTCTCACCGGGCCTGTTCGAGAGCATCGAGCTGCTGGGCCGCGAGAAGAGCCTCGAAAGGCTCAGGGCTGCGCACGGCGCAAGGGCCTAGGTGGTCCAAGCGGGTCGATCGCGCGCTGGAACTCGAGCCAGGCGCGGCGCCGAAAGCTGGCCGTGGGATGCGGAAGCTGTGCTTCGAGGCGTCTCCGGACCGCGTTAGCCTGCTCGGACTCCGGCCGAGTTACCATTTCAAAGACACAAACGGGGCCCGGTCTTGATTGGGTACGGGGGCCGTTCGCAATTTCCGGCAATCGACGGATTCCGGGTCCGGCGCTATGCTCCGAAGGTGGGGGTCACGACAGTGCTTGTCGTCGACGACGATCCTTCGCTGCGGCTCCTCTGTCGAGTCAACCTGGAGCTCGAAGGCTACGCCGTGATCGAGGCCGGCACCGTCCATGAGGCCGAGCAAGTGCTCGAGAACGGCCGTGTCGACGTCGTGCTCCTCGACCTCCATCTCGGCAACGAGCAGGGAGTCGCGCTCGTTCCGGCGATCGAGCGGCGCGGTCTCACGTCGTCGCTCGCGCTCCTCACCGGCAGCCCTGGCAACAGGCTGCCCGAGGGGGCGACGGTCATCCCGAAGCCGTTCGGGATCGACGAGCTCACCGGAACCGTCCGGCGGCTCGCGGCTTCGTAAGCTCGCGTTTCTCCGGTAGATTCCGCCGCGCCAACTATGAGCGTCACCGCTGTTCGCACACCTGCCGAATACGAAGCCGAGCTTCAGCGCTACCTCTTCGAGCGCGCCGAGGAAGGGCGCGCCGTCCGCGTCGGTGAGAAGG
>DASZCE010000305.1:0-7580 GCA_035943455.1 Gaiellaceae bacterium
GCCCCACACCTGGCGATTCAGCCGGTCGCGGCGGGCGGTTCGACCGGCGGAGGTCGCGAGCGCCTGCACCAGCTGCCGCTCGCGGTCCTCAGCGCGCTGATCCTGGTCGCGTTCGCAGGCTCGACGGCCGGCGCGCAGTCGGAGGCCCGCGCGACCCTCATCGTCAAGAACTCGCGGCACGGCCGCGTTCTCTTCGACGGCCGCGGGTTCGCGCTCTACGCGTCGGGATGTGAGGCGTCCGTGAACTCGCGGAACTCGCCGGTCACGAGGTAAGCCGTCTGCTCGCCGATGTCGACCGCGTGGTCGCCTACGCGCTCGAGACACCGGGAGACGATGATCATCCTGAGCCCCCATTCCCGTACCTCGGGATCGTTGCCAAGATCGAGCACGTGCTCGACGACGCGCCGGTTGGCGCGATCGATCAGTTCGTCGAGGTCGACGAGACTCTCTGCACCGTCGAGGTCGCGCTCGGCGAACGACGTCATCGCGACCCGCGTCATCTCCTCGGCCCGCGTTCCCATCTCGTCGAAAGCCTCGACGAGCGTGGCGTCGTGCTCGAGATCGGCTGTCAACTTCGTCAGCTTTGCGATTGTCACGCAGAGATCAGCCATCCGCTCGAGTCCCAGGTTGATGTGAAGGATCGCGAGCACGAGACGCAGATCGACGGCCACCGGAGTTTGGCGAGCGAGCAGCTGCTCGATGCCTTGACCGATTGCGAGATAGCGATCGTCGACCTCGTCGTCAAAGGCGATCACCTCGTCCGCAAGCTCGGTGTCCTGGCGCTGGAGGGCGCTGATCGCGCCGCGGAGAGAGCGGAGTACGAGCTCGCTTTCCTCCTGGAGGCTGGCCTCCAGGCGATCGAGCGCCTCCTGGAAGGTCACCCTCATCCCGTGAGGATAGTGAGCGCGTAGAGGTTCGCTCATCTCGGTTTCCTAACCGAAACGGCCGGTCACGTAGTCCTCGGTCCGCTTATCCGAGGGCTGCGTGAAGATCTTCGAGGTGGCGTCGTACTCGACCAGGACGCCCGTGCGTTGCCCCTCCTCGCCGCGGGTGACGCTGAAGAACGCCGTCATGTCGGCGACCCTCGCCGCCTGTTGCATGTTGTGGGTGACGACGACGATCGTGTAGTCCCGCTTCAGCTCGTGCATGAGGTCCTCGATGCGGGTGGTCGCGATCGGATCGAGGGCGGACGCAGGCTCGTCCATCAGGATGACTTCCGGCTCGACCGCCAGACAGCGGGCGATGCAGAGACGCTGCTGCTGGCCGCCGGAGAGGCTCAGCGCGCTCGCCTTGAGCCGGTCCTTGACCTCGTCCCACAATGCCGCTTGCTCGAGGGCCCTTTCGACCCGGTCGTCGAGCCGGTCGGTCAGTCCGAGGACGCGAGGGCCGAACGCCACGTTCTCATAGATCGACTTCGGAAACGGATTCGGCTTCTGGAACACCATCCCGATCCGCTTCCGGACCTCCACGGGGTCGACGTGGGGGGCGTAAAGATCTTCCCCGTGGTAGAGGATCGTGCCCTCCACGACTGCCCCCGGAATCAGGTCGTTGAGGCGGTCGAAGCAGCGGATGAACGTACTCTTGCCGCAGCCCGAGGGGCCGATGAACGCGGTCACGAAGTTGCGGTAGATGTCGAGCGAGACGCCTTCGAGCGCCTTGTTGCCGTTATAGGAGACGCCGAGGTTGTCAACGTCGAAAAGGACCTCGCGCGCCTCTTTCGGCGGCAATTGCTGCTCCCGCTCGGCGAGGTTGAGGCTCACGTCGGCCATTGTGACTGACACGGGGCTACCACCTTCTCTCGTATCGGTTTCGCACCCAGATCGCGAAAGCGTTCAGTGTCAAGACGATTCCGAGCAGCACGATGATTCCGGAAGCCGCGAGCACGCGGAAGTCCTCCTGCGGCCGGGCTACCCACTGGTAGATCTGGACGGGTAGCGCAGTGAAGTCTCCGAGTAGGGTCGGGTTGAAGGAGACGTAGGTGAGCGCGCCGACGAGGAGCAGTGGCGCCGTCTCCCCGAGTCCGCGCGACAGCGCGAGAATCGATCCCGTGGCGATCCCTGGCGTCGCGGCTGGAAGCACCTGGCGCCAGACGACCTGCCACTTGGTTGCGCCGAGCGCGTACGCCCCCTGACGGATCGAGTCTGGTACCGCCCGAATTGCCTCCCGGGCCGCGATGATCACCGTCGGCAGAACGAGCAGGGTCAGGATCAGCGCACCTGCCAACAGGACCCGCCCGAGACCAAGGCCGCGGACGAGAAACGCGAGACCGAGGATGCCGTAGACGATCGACGGCACGGCCGCCAGGTTCTGGATGTTGACCTCGAGCAGGCGGTTGTACCAGCGATCGCGGTTTGCGTACTCCTCGAGGTAGATCGCCGTGCCGAGGCCGAGAGGAACGCTGAATGCGAGCAGCAGGATGCCGAGGTAGACCGTCGCGAGGATCGCGGGCTCGGCTCCAGCAATGAGCGGATCGGCCGACGGCGGCTCGAGGAACAGAACAGGATCCACCCACTTCCACCCTTTGGCGATGACCTGCACGAGCAGGGTCCCCAGGGTGATGAAGCCGATTGCGAGCGAGAAAATCAGGTAGCCATAGAAGAGACGCGCGCTCCAGCGGCCCCGCGGCCGTTCGCTTCGCAGCTGGTAGGCGGGAGCGCTTACTCGTAGACCTCTCGGTAGCGGCGCACGAGGCGAATGGCCACGAGGTTCATCGCAAGCGCCATGACGAAGAGCGTGGCCCCGACGGCGAAGATCGTCTTGTACTCGATCGAGCCGGTCGGGACATCGCCCTGACCCGTAGCGGCGACAAAGGCGGTCATCGTTTGCACCGCTTCCAGTGGATTCCAGGTGAGGTTCGGCTGCCCGCCGGCTGCGATCAGCACGATCATCGTCTCACCAACCGCACGGGAGATCGCGAGGACGAAGGAAGCGATGATCCCTGAGATCGCAGCAGGTACGACGATCTTCGTCGCAACTTGCAGGCGCGTCGAGCCGAGCGCGTACGCTCCGTCGCGAAGATCACGCGGGACCGCGGACATCGCGTCTTCCGAGATCGACGCGACCGTTGGAAGCAGCATGACGCCCATCACCAGACCGGCGCTAAGCGCACTGGCTGGGGTATCCAACAAACCAAGGCTCTTCAGTAGCGGCCCTACGAGAGTCAGCGCGAAGTAGCCGTAGACCACCGTCGGCACGCCGGCGAGCACCTCGAGCGCGGGCTTGAGGATCTTCCGCGTCCGTGAGCGGGCGTACTCGCTCAAGTAGATCGCCGCCCCCAGCCCGAAGGGGACGCACACGAGACAGGCGCAGGCCGTGACGAGAAGCGTCCCGGCGACGAGCGGAAGCACGCCGAAACTGGAAGGCTCGAACAGCGGGGCCCACTCGGTGCCGGTCAAGAAGTCGACGATCGAAACTTCGCGAAAAAACTCGATCGCGGGCTCGAAAAGCGCAACCACGATCCCGATCGTCGTCGCGACCGAAACAAGAGCCGAAAGGGCGAGGACGACCTTGACGACGTCCTCACCCCAACGCCTCCGGGAGGCGCGAAGTCGGAGTGGCTGAGTTGCTGCTGCTTCGCGCGTCGCCACCCCGACTTCCAGACCTCCTAGTAGCCCCTGCGGTTCTTGATGGCCGTGTTGTACTGCCGCTTCAGCTTCGCGAGCTGCCCCTTCGTGAGCGGGACGAACCTCGCGGTTGCGGAGATCTTCCGCTCATTGACGGCGATGTACCTGATAAAGGCCGCGACGACGTCACGCTTGAACGACTTCTTCTTCGCGTAGATGAAGAGGCCACGAGAGAGCGGCTTGTACTGGCGGCCTTGTACGGTCGCGATGCTCGGCTTGACGCAGCCGTTGCCACCGTTGACCGCCAGCAGCTTGAGCCTCGACTTGTTCTCGTTGTAGTACGAGAGCCCGAAGTAACCCATGCCGCCCCGCTCACCGGCGACGCCACGGACGGTGACGTTGTCGTCCTCCGAAGCCGTGTAATCCGAACGACTTCGTCGCGACGCGCCGTTGACCTTTTCCGTGAAGAAGTCGAACGTGCCGGAGTCTGTGCCAGCGCCCCACAGCTTGAGCGGGACGTTGGGGAAGGACGAGCGAACGTCGTTCCAGTTGTTGACCTTCGAACCGCGGTCCCAGATCTTCTTCAGCTCTTCGATCGTCAGGCAGGTCGCCCAGGTGTTGTTCTTGTTCACCACGAGAGCAATGCCGTCATTGGCGACGAGAAACTGGATGTAGCCGATGCCGGCATCGTGGCAGCGCTGAGCTTCCGAGAGCTTGATCGGCCGCGAGGCGTTTGACAGATCGGTCTCGTTCTTGCAGAAGCGCTCGAAGCCGCCGCCGGTACCGGAGATTCCCACCGTGACGCGTGCACCCGGATACTGGCGCTGGAAGCCTTCGGCTGCGGCCTGAGCGAACGGTCCGACGGTGCTCGAACCGTCGGATGTGACCGTCCCACGAATCGCGGACGCGCCTGCGACGGCGGCGGCGACAGACGCAAGCGCGAGCACCGTGATTCCGCCCCCGACGATCAGGAGCTTACGGACGTTTCTCATCTATCTCCCCTTTCCGTGCTTCTTGATCGCCGCCGATTTTCGGTAAGGGCGCCTTGGCCATGGGTAGCTGTGATGTGAAGGTGTGGCTGCGATTTGGAAAACGTCAGCCCTCGACGCCGACGCCTCCGCTCTCGAGCGCCGTATGTGCACGGTTGAGCTGTTCGTCCGTCATCGGCACGAACTTTGCTCCCCGTGCGAGCCGCTTCTCGTTGTCGAGCAGGAACGTCAGGAACGGTTCGATCGCCTCCTTGTCCGCAAGCTTGTCCTCGTTGACGTAGACATACAGCGGGCGTGAGAGGGGCTTGTACGACCCGTCCTGCACGGTCTCGACGCTGGGCTTGACGCAGCCCTGACCGTCGTCGATTCCGAGCGCCTTGAGCTTCGCCTGGTTCTCGAGGTAGTACGAGAGACCGAAGTACCCCAGCGCCCCCTTCTCGTCGGCGACGCCGCGCACCGAAACGTTGTCGTCCTCGCTCTGCGTGTAATCGCTTCGGCTCGAGCCTTCGTCGCCGACGATCACGTCGGTGAAGTAATCGAAGGTGCCGGAGTCAGTGCCCGCGCCGAAGAGGCTCAGCTTCGTGTCGGGGAACTTGGAGTCGACGTCCTTCCAGCTCGTTACCTTCGACTTCGGCTCCCAGATCTTCTTGAGCTGATCGACCGTGAGGCAGTCCACCCAGTTGTTGCCCTTGTTCACGACAACTGAGAGACCATCGTTCGCAACCTGAAGCTCGAAGAACGAGATCTGCTTTTTTTCGCACCGTTGCCGCTCGTCGGGCTCAATCGGCCGTGACGCATTCGAGAGGTCGGTCTCGCCGCGACAAAAACGCTCGAAACCACCTCCCGTGCCCGCGATCCCCACGGTGATCCGGACCTTCGGCTCCTGTCGGCGGAAACGCTCCGCAGCGAAGCTCATGAGGGGCGCGACGGTGCTCGACCCATCGGCAGTGATCTTTCCGCTCAGTGCCTCCTCTTCGAACGCGCCGAGCGGGTCTTCATCGGTCGTGGCGGGCGGCGGCTGAGCGCTTGGCCGGTCCCGGCCGCAAGACGGCAACAGGACGAGCAGCAGGAGCAAGCAGCCGATGGCGAGCATGCGCACCACTCCGATTGTCGTAACGGCCACGATCTTCAGGTGGTGAAGGTTTGGTAACGAAGTGGGGAACGGACCTAGTTCGGCGGGAATCGGCAGGTGATCGTGAGCCCGTGCCCAGGCGTCTGCGACGCCTCGACCGTGCCGTTGGCGGCGGCGACGATGTGCTTCACGACGGCAAGGCCGAGGCCGGTGCCCCGCGATCCTCGGACCCTGTCCGCACGGAAAAAGCGCTCGAAGAGCCGCGGGAGATCCTGGTCCGACACACCGACCCCGTCGTCAGCGGCGCGCAGTTCTCCCGGCGCGACGGTAACCGTGAACGCGGAGCCAGGGCCGGCATAGCGGATCGCGTTGTGGGCGAGATTCTCGGTGAGAACACGCAGCATGCGAGGACGCAGTGGAAGCGTGGCGTCGGGGTCGCCTTCTGCAAGCAGGGTGATCCCAGCTCGGTCGGCCTGTTCGCTGAGCTTCGAAAGGACTTCTTGGACGAAGGGCAGCGCCCGAGTGGCGCCGAGCACGACGACGGCCCTCCCGGTCTCGAGCTCGCTGAGAAAGAGGATGTCGTCGATGAGCTCTCGGATCTGCTCGACTTCGGCTCTGGCCTGATCGGCGAGCGCGACCGCATCTTCGCCAGGAAGCCCGGCCGTTTCCAGCAGTGCGAGCAGTCGAGCAAGCGGCGTCCGCAGCTCATGGGAGACGGCAGCTGTGAAGCCGGCGCGCAGCTCCTCGTAGGCGGCGAGCTCGCCCGGCGGGCTGATGTAGAGCAGCGACTCCCGCCGGCCATCGACGTCGTAGGTCACGAGTACGGGCGTGTCGGCGCTGTCCCCTTCGAGCAGTTCGGAGGGCGCAGGGCGGCCCTCGGCGATCCCGTCCAGCCCCTCCCGGGCGCGGCGGCTGGCGGCGATCACGCGGTTCTCGTCGTCGAGCACGAGCAGCATCTCGCGGCTCTCTTCCACGAGCTTCCGCGCCCGCTCGGCCTGGAGCCGCAGCGCCTCGATATCCTCGCCGTGCTCTTCGCGGCCCCTCGCGAAGAACCACCTCATGATTGGCTGAGAGTATGGCGAAGGTCCTGATCGTCGAGGACGACGAGGTGATCGCCGAGGGCATGGCACGACACCTGGCTGCAGCGGGATTCGACCCGTTGCGCGTCACGAACGGCACCCAGGGGCTCGCCCGCCTCCGCTTCGAGCGACCGGATGTCTGCGTCGTCGATCTGATGCTCCCGGGCACCGACGGCTGGCGACTGATCGAGAGCGCGAGGGAGGAAGGGATCGGAACGCCAATCGTCGTCGTCAGCGCCCGCGGTACGGAGCATGACCGTGTCCATGCGCTGGAGATCGGTGCGGACGACTTCCTGGTGAAGCCGTTCTCGATGAAGGAACTCGTCGCGAGGGTCCAGGCGACGGCTCGCAGAGGCACCCGGCCGGAGCAGGCACGCCGCGGCGAGGCGATCGAAATCGAGGGGCTGCGCATCGACCCTCGCGAGGTGCAGGCCTACGTCGATGGCACGAGCGCCGACCTCACGCCCACCGAGTTCCGGCTCTTGTACGTACTGGCAGTCGAGGCTGGGCGGGTCGTCACTCGGGACGAGCTGCTCCAGCGGATCTGGGGCCGCCGGGAGACCCACCGCGACCGGACCGTCGACGTGTTCGTGCGGAAGCTGCGGGAGAAGATCGATAAACGCTCGACGAACCACACGTTCATTCAGACCCGCTACGGCGTCGGATACAAGCTGGAGGCCCAGCCGAAGGCATGACCAAGGTGCTTTTCGTCTGCGTGCAGAACGCCGGGCGGTCGCAGATCGCGAAGGCGCTGTTCGAGCGTGCGGCGGCCGGGCGGCACGAGGCGCGGTCGGCCGGCAGCCGACCCGCTGGGCGCGTCCACCCCGAGATCGTCGAGGCGATGCGAGAGGTCGGCACCGACCTCGCGACGGCGACG
>DASZCE010000306.1:0-7217 GCA_035943455.1 Gaiellaceae bacterium
GTTGTGGTACCGCCTACGCGGCTACCGCGTGCTGGCGACGAACGCCTGGGTCGACGGCTACGAGCTCGACCTGGTGGTGCGGCGGGGGCGGCGACTCGTCTTCTGCGAGGTGAAGGCGAAGCTTGGAGCGGGATACGGCGAGCCGGCTGAGATGGTCGACGCCGAGAAGCGGCGGCGGCTGCGGCGGGCGGCCGAGGCGTGGCTGGTGTCTCGCCCGGAGCTGGCGGGGCTCGAGGCGCGGTTCGATGTCGTTGCGGTCACGCCGCGGCGTGTCGAGCGCGTTCCGGTCGAGTTCTAGGAGTCCCGGCTCCCCCGGCGAAGGGGTCTGCTCGTGGCCCCGACGCAGGACGCCCTCTACGCCGAGATCGACCTCGACCTTTCGTGGTCGGAGCGCGACCTTCCCGAGCGCGAACGGACGAAGCACGTCCACCGCCTTCATCCCTATCTCGGCAAGTTCATCCCGCAGCTCGTCGAGGTGCTGCTCGCCCGGTACGTGCCGCGCGGCGGGCGCGTGCTCGATCCCTTCGCCGGCTCCGGCACGACGCTTGTCCAGGGGCTCGAGAGCGGCTATGACGCGGTCGGCGTCGACATCGCCGCCTTCAACTGTCTCCTCGTCGAGGTGAAGACCCGGCGGTACGACCTGTTCGCGCTGGAGTCGGAGCTTCGGGACGTCGTCCGGAAGGTCGAGCCGATCGAGCCCTCCTCGACCGCGGGTGGCTACGTGGCGGAGTGGTTCGCGCCCAGGGCGGCCGGCGAGCTGCTCGCGTTCCGCGACTTGATCGGCGCTTACGAGCACGCGGACGTGCTGCGGGTCGTGCTCGCCCGGGCCGCGCGGTCGGCTCGGCTGACGATGCATTTCGACCTCGACTTCCCCCGTAGCCCGCAGCGCGAGCCGTACTGGTGCCACAAGCATAAGCGCTTCTGCCGGCCGATCGATCGCGCCGAGCACTTCCTGCGGCGCTATGCGATCGACACGCTGCGCCGCGTGAAGGAGTTCTCGCGCGTGCGCGCGCGGGGGCGTGAGGCCTTCGTCATCCACGGCGACGCGCGCGAGGCGCCGCTGGAGGGCCGCTTCGACGGCGTGGTCACATCGCCGCCGTACCCGGGGCTCATCGACTATCACGAGCAACATCGCTACGCGTACGAGCTGCTCGGGCTGGAGGACCTGCGGGGGCTGGAGCTCGGCGCGGGCGCGGAGGGTACAGGCGCCGCCGCGTTGGCGCGATACATCGAAGGCATCGCCGAGGTGCTCGTGCGCGCGAGAGACGTCTTGAGGCGCCGCGCTCCGGTCGTGATCGTGGTCAACGACCGGCGTGACCTCTACCCCGAGATCCTGGAGCGAGCCGGGCTTCGGCTCGAGGAGCGGCTTCGGCGGCACGTGAACCGTCGCACCGGCAGGCGCGCGGGCGAGTTCTTCGAGGACGTGCTCGTCGCGCGGTAAGTCGGCGCAGTTTCGGCACAGACACACGTGCTTTTCCTCCGTAGCGTCGGACGGTGCTCGCGCGCGCCGTCACCCATGCTCTCGTCGGCCTGGACGCCCGCAAGGTCGAGGTCGAGGCCCACCTTCAGAACGGTCTGCCGGGGCTGGCGATCGTCGGTCTCGCCGACCGCGCCTGCCAGGAGGCGAAGCATCGAGTTCGGAGTGGCATCGCCTCGGCGCAGCTCGAGTGGCCATCCCGGCGGATCACCGTCAACCTCGCGCCGGCGGGGCTTCGCAAGGAGGGCTCCGGCTTCGACCTGCCGATCGCACTCGCGATCCTCGCCGCTTCTCGGCAGTTTCCACTCGAACGCCTCGCAGGACATGCGGCGATCGGCGAACTGGGTCTGGACGGTCGGATCCGGCCGGTCCGGGGCGTTCTCGCGGCGGCGGGTGCCCACAACCTGCTCTTCGCAGGCCCGCCCGGAACGGGGAAGTCGATGCTCGCGCGGCGACTGCCCGGGATCCTCCCGCCGCTGACGCCCGACGAGGCACTCGAGGTCACGAGGATCTACTCCGTCGCCGGGCTCCTCAGCCCGGGCCGGCCATTGGTTCGCCGGCGTCCGTTCCGGATGCCGCACCAGAGCGCGTCGGTGGCGGCGATCGTCGGCGGAGGACCGGGGCCACGCCCGGGCGAGGCGACGCTGGCACACCGGGGCGTGCTCTTCCTCGACGAGCTCCCGGAGTTCCAGCGGCCTGCCCTGGAAGCGCTGCGACAGCCGCTCGAGGACGGCCTCGTCAGCGTCGCGCGAGCAGACGGCAGGGCCGTATTTCCGGCGAGCTTTCAGCTCGTCGCCGCGATGAATATGTGTCCGTGCGGCGGGCGCGGCGATCCGGCCGCGGAGTGCGCCTGCTCGGGGCAGAAGCTCGCCGCCTTTCGCGAAAAGCTCTCCCGGGCCCTGCTCGACCGGTTCGATCTCCTCGTCGCCGTTCCGCGCCCGCGGGCGGCCGAGCTGAGCGGCCGGGGCGGCGAACCATCCGAGGTCGTGCGTGCTCGGGTACTCGACGCGCGCGAGCAGATCAGGGCGGGACCCCTGCCTCGCACCGCCGCCGCGAGCCAGCTCCTCGATCGCGCGGTCGAACGCCTTCCGCTCTCGGGTCGCGGACGCGCCCGCGTGGGCCGGGTCGCACGCACGATCGCCGCTCTGGCCGCGTCCGAATCCGTCGCGGAGGAGCACGTTGCCGAGGCGCTTGCCTACCGCTCGCCGAGGGAGCTCGCCACGTGATCAGGCTGTCTCGATCCGACGGGTCGTTTCCGGCGCGCCTGCGCGCGATCTTCGATCCACCACGGGCGCTCTACGTCCGAGGCGACGGCGACCTCGAGCTGCTCGCGGGGCGGGCCGTCGCCGTGGTGGGCGCCCGCTCCTGCTCCCCGTACGGTGCCCAGGTCGCGCGGATGCTGGGCCGGGACCTCGCGCGGGTGGGGGTGGTCGTCGTCAGCGGACTTGCCCGCGGTGTTGACGGCGAGGCGCATCGCGGAGCGCTCGACGCCGGCGGCGACACGGTCGCCGTCCTCGGCTGCGGGATCGACCGCGACTACCCCGCCTCAAATGCACAACTGTCGAGGCGGATCGAGGAATGCGGGCTCCTGGTGTCGGAGTACGAGCCCGGCGTCGAGCCGGCGCCGTGGCGCTTCCCGGCGAGAAACCGGATCATCGCCGGCCTCTGCGAGGCGGTGGTCGTCGTCGAGGCACGAGAGCGGAGCGGAGCGCTCATCACCGCCGACTTCGCGCTGGAGGAAGGCCGCGAGGTCTTCGCCGTTCCTGGCGAGATCACCTCGTCGCTCTCTGCCGGGACGAATGCGCTTCTCAAGCTCGGTGCGGCGCCGTTGACGACGGCCGACGACGTTCTCGACGCGCTCGGCATCGACCGCGCGCCGGCGAGGAGCGCGGCGGACGTCTCGCCGGCCGCGGCGCGGGTCCTGGACCTCGTGCGGCAATCACCATGCGGGGCGGACGAACTGACGGCGCGAAGCGTCATGGACGCCGGCGCCGTCAGCGTGGCACTGACGGAGCTCGAGCTGACCGGCCTTGTGTCGGCCGCAGACGGCGTCTACCGGGCGACGAGCACACCGTGAGTACGATCGCTCTGTGGGACAGCCGTATTGGCTCGACGAGCCGTCCGGTCCCCTTCGTGCTCCCCGACATGCCGGGAGCGTCGAGGTTGCGGTCGTCGGAGGCGGCGTCACGGGGCTGTCGTGCGCTCTCACGCTCGCGGCGGAGGGGATCCGGGTACGTGTTCATGACGCCGGCTCGATCGCCTCCGGCGCGAGCGGGCGGAACGGTGGCTTTGCCCTCAGGGGCGCGGCGATTCCCTATGACCAAGCGCGGACGAGGCTCGGGCCTGAGCGCGGGGCGGCGCTCTGGCGGCTGACCGAACGGACCGGATGGAGAGTCTCGCCGGCGACGCGCTCCGACGCGTCGGAAGCCTCCGGCTTGACCGCAGACGAAAAAGAGAGAGATGAGCTGCTCGCCGAGCACGAGGCGTTGCGTGGCGACGGGTTCGACGCCGAATGGGTCGAACGACCGGCGGGTCGTCTCGCCGACCGATACGCCGGCGGCGTGCTCCATCCGAGGGACGGGTCGCTCCACCCTGGGCGTTGGATCAGACGGCTCGCCTCGCACGCGGCCGACGCAGGCGCCGAGATCCGAGAGCACGATCGCGTCGAGTCGCTCAGAAAGCTCGCGGCCGATGCCGTCGTCATCGCCAGCGACGGCTATCCGAGCGGGCTTGTAGAGGCGGTCGACGCCGTCGTTCGGCCGACGCGTGGTCAAATCGCCGTGACGGAGCCGCTTGCCGAGCAACTCTACGGCCGGCCGCACTACGCGCGGCACGGCTTCGATTGCTGGCAGCAGCTGCCGGACGGTCGCCTGGTAATCGGAGGTCGTCGAGACGCCGCCCTCGAGAGCGAGTGGACGGCGGAGGAGGAGGCGACGACGCCGGAGGTCCAGGCTGCGTTGGAGGCATTGATCCGTGAGCTCGTCGGAGAACCGCCGGCGATTACCCACCGCTGGTGCGGCATCTTCGGAACGAGCCTGGACGCGCTCCCGCTCGTCGGCGCCGTGCCCGGGCGCGACGCGGTCTGGGTCTCGCGAGGCTACTCCGGGCACGGAAACGTCCTCGGGCTCGCCTGCGGCGAGGCGAAGGCGATCCTCGGCCGCCGCGAGCCCGAGCTGGACCTGTTCGACCCTGCGCGGCTGCTCTAGCCCTGCTGGCCCTCTGGCATCGGGGCGTTCTCGTCGGGTTGCCAGAACGAGAACCGATTGCCCTCGGTGTCCGTCGCGGGCGCGAACCAGCCCTGCCCGGGTACCGGCTGCTTCGCTTCGGCGGACCCGCCGAGCTCCTTCACCTTCTCGCGAGCCGCGTCGATGTCGTCGACGGCGAAGTACACGACGAGGCCGTCTTGACCGGGCTGCCGGGGCATTAACCCTCCGCCGGTCTGATCCTCGTTCGAGAACACGTGGTATTCGACGGGTCCTTCGTAGGTCTGCCACTGAATTCCGAACAGGTCCGTCCAGAACTCCCGTGCTCGGCTCGTGTCGTCCGCCGGAATCTCGAAGTGCACGATCTTCGCCATCCGTTGTCCTCCCACGTCGAAATCGTTCCTGCGTCCTGATTGCTACGACGGCGGTCCTTCGATGGCGTTAGCCCCGCCTCACCGAAAGTAGCGATTCTCTACAGCTCGAGCGTCCGCGGGCTCAGCTCATCGGCCTGCTCGACCGCGGCGAGCGCGATGGCGAGATCCTGAATCGCAAGGCCCGTCGAATCGAAGACCGTGATGTCCTCGCCGTGCCGACGGCCGGGCGCCGTGCCTGCGAGCACGTCGCCAAGCCCGGTTACGTCGTTTTCACGAATCGCTCCCGCCTCGACCGCGTGCGCGAGATCGCCGTTGTGACTCGCCTGATCCCAGTCGTCGCAGAAGACACGGACGCGTGCAAGCTCCTCGACGGCGATCTCCGCCTTCCCCGGCCCATCCGCTCCCATGAGGCTGACGTGCTGGCCGGGTCGTAGGCTGTCCGCCGGAAACAGAATCTCATGGCCGGGCGTGATCGTGACGACGACGTCCGCAGCCAGCGCCGCCTCGCGGCTCTCCGCGACTTCGGCGCCCAGATCAGCTGCCGCCGCCTCGGCGCGCCGCCGATCGACGTCCCAAACGGTCACAGCGCGACCCCGTGCCAGGAACGTCGTCGCCGCGGCGCGTCCGTTGACGCCGGCCCCGACGACGGACGCCGTCTTCGCATCGCCTCTCCCCAGCGTCTCCGCCGCCAGTACCGCTGCCGCTCCGGTGCGGAGTGCAGTCACGGCCCCGGCGTCCAGCACCGCTACCGGCATGCCGTTCGACGCATCCGACAGCAGCACCAATCCGGTGACCGTCGGCAGCCCGAGCGCCGGGTTCCCCGGGAACGACGTCACCCACTTCAGCAGCGCGTAGCCACCACCGAGAGCCGGCATCGCTCGGAAATCACCAGCCGGATATGCCGGCACGTAGACCTTCGGCGGCATCGACCACTCGCCCATGGCGTACGCCACGAACGCCTCACGAACGACGTCGACGGCGCGATCGGGTGACACGGCGGCGGCAACGTCGTCCGCCGCAAAGACAGGAATCGAGCTCAAACGGCTTTGACCGAGGCGACCAGCTTCTCGAGCGCCGCCTTCGCGTCGTCGAAGAGCATCACCGTCTTCGGCTCGTAGAAGAGCGGATTGTCGACGCCGGCGAACCCGGGCGAGAGGCTCCGCTTGATCACGACGACGTTCTGCGCCTTGTCGACGTCGAGGATCGGCATGCCGTAGATCGGGTTACCCGGCTGGTTGCGTGCGGCCGGATTGACGACGTCGTTCGCGCCGACGACGACGACCACGTCGGTCTGCGGGAACTCCGGGTTGATCTGCTCCATCTCGAAGAGCTCGTCGTAGGGGACGTTTGCCTCCGCAAGCAGCACGTTCATATGTCCCGGCATCCGCCCTGCGACGGGATGGATCGCGTAACGGACGTCGACCCCTCGGTGCTCGAGCAGCTCACCGAGGTTGCGGACGTCGTGTTGCGCCTGCGCGACGGCGAGGCCATACCCGGGCACGAAGACGACACGCCGGGCGTAGGCGAGCATGAACGCGATGTCGTCGGGCGACGCCGTGCGGACGTTGCCGTCGCCGCTCGCGCCCGCCGCCACCGCCGCCGCGCCCGCCGGCGCCGCACCGAAGGCGCCGAAGAGGGTCTGACGCAGCGGGCGGCCCATCGCCTGGCCCATCTTCATCGTCAGCAGCGTTCCGGATGCACCGACGAGCGTGCCGCCGATGATCAGCGCCGTGTTGTCCAGCACGAACCCCGCCGAGGCGGCCGCGAGCCCCGTGAACGCGTTGAGGAGCGAGATCACGACTGGCATATCGGCGCCGCCGATGGGAAGCACGAAGAGGACGCCGAGGACGGCCGCACCTACCATCACGACGGCGAGCCAGAGGCCCTGGTCCGTAGTGGCCGTCAACACGATTGCCCCCGCGAGGATGAGTGCGAGGGCGGCGTTGACGAGGTTCTGCACCGGGAACACGATCGGGCGGCCCGGGACGAGCTCCTGGAGCTTTCCGAACGCGACGAGGCTGCCCCAGAAGCTGACCGAGCCGACGAGCGACGAAAAGACGATGCCGGCGAGATGGTCGCCCGCGAGGTGACCGGCGAGCGGGGCGAGACGGTGGAACTCGGCGGCCGCGATCAGCGCCGCCCCCCCGCCGCCGACACCGTTGA
>DASZCE010000307.1:0-2232 GCA_035943455.1 Gaiellaceae bacterium
GTATGCGACCACCTGGCGGACGCGACGTGTGAAGCGAGGGCTTCACCGGCTCCGCGCAGTCGTACACGCCGGCGGCCAGCGCGCCGAGGCCACCCGCTTCGTTCGCGTTTGCAGGTAGCCCGGTCGGTCGCAGTCGTCACCGGCGGGAACTCCGGGATCGGCGCCGCCCTCGCCCGCGAGCTCGCCGGCCGCGGGTGGCATTGCGTGCTGATCGCCCGCGACGAGGCGCGTCTTCGAGCGGTCGCGGCAGACGTCGACGGCGAATACGAGGTCTGCGACGTCGGCGACCGGGAGGCCGTCGACCGCGTGGCCGCGCGCGTGAACGAGCGGCATCGGGCGGTCAAGCTGCTCGTGAACAACGCCGGAGCGGCCGGCCGGAGGCTCGGCGAGCGGGGGCGCCGCAGCTTCCTCGACGCCGACCCGGAACGGCTGGAGCAGCTGTTCCGCGTCAACTTCCTCGGGGCCGTCTGGTGCCTGCGGGCGTTCATGCCTTCGCTACGAGCGGCACGGCCGTCCCACGTCGTCAACGTGGCTTCGGTCGCCGGCGCCGTCGCCGTGCCGCCGGGGCCCTACTCGGCCTCCAAGCATGCGCTCGTCGCGTTCTCGCGAGCAGCGGCCGCGACGCTGCCACGGGATGGCATTCACGTTCACACGGTCAGTCCCGGGTTCGTGGAAACGCCCGGCTTTCCTCAGCGCGGCGTCCTCGGGAGCCGGCTCCTCGAGCGGACGGTCGTTGAGCCGGAATACGTCGCCCGGCGAATCGTGCGGGCAGTCGAGCGGAACCGGCCGGAGGTCTTTATCCCTGGTTGGTTTCGAGTCCCGGTGGTTGCCCAGTGGCTTGCGCCCGGTCTTGTCAGCCGCATGCTGGCCCGGCGCCGCTAGATCGGTTCGCGAGACCCGCGATCGTCTTTGTGGTCTCGGGACGGTTCGCCCGTCCTCCTCCCCGCTGCGAGCGTACCGACGACCCGCGCATGAGTATGTGCCGGGAGCGTCACGATTCCGTGACGGCGTCGCGCTTGCGTGCTCCCTGTGCCTCCGCCATCGCTTCCCGCACCAGCTCGAACGCCTCCTCGCGCGTCGAGATCGTGCCCGCTGCACGCTCTTCTTCCACCAGCGCGAGCAGCCGCCCGATCTCGGGGCCGGGCGGAAGCCCGAGCTCGTCACCCCGCAGCAGCGGCTCAGCCGGATCTCGTGCCCGTGCCTCCTCAATCGCGCTTTCAAGACGCTCCCCGCCGCCGACGAACTTGGCGGCGTCGATCGCCCACGGCTCGGTTGCTCGTCGAAACCGGAACACGGTCCTAGGCGAGACCTCGTCCGGCGGGCTCGCCCGCAGCAGCGCTGCCGCATAGCGCCTCAGCTCGTTCGACACCGGGAGGCGCGCCAGCCGGTCTCCGAAGACGGCGACGAGCCGCATCTCCGGTGACGACTCGGCCAGCGTCCGTAGGCGCTCGACCGAGCCGCCAAGCGGCGCCAGTAGACCGAGCTCGGCAAGCCGCTCGTAGCCTGCGTCGGTCAGCCGCAGGAGCTCGGCGAGGATCCGCTCGCCAGCCGGGCGTGTCACGAGCTGTGCGTGTGCACGAACCAGCCGCTCGGTTTCCTCGTCGATCGCGAACCCGAGCTCGTCCTCGAGCCGCACCGCGCGAAGCAGACGCAGCGGATCGTCCTCGAAGACCGACGGCGAAATGGCCCGTATTTCGCGCCGTTGGAGGTCGGCGCGACCTTTGAACGGATCGACGTGGTCGCCACCGTCCAGCGGCCGCGCGATCGCGTTGATCGTGAAATCACGGGTCGCGAGATCGGACTCGATCCCGTCGCGCAGCGGCGTGAAGTCGACCGTGCGTCCGTCCGGGAGCGCCACCCGCCACGCACCATGCCGGTCCGACAGCGGGAAGACCGGCCCGCCGTACCTTCGCGCCGCCGCCTCCGGATCGCGGCAGGCGATGTCGAGGTCGACGACCGCCCGACCGAGCAGCTCGTCGCGGATGGCGCCGCCGACGACCCAGGCTTCCTCGCCGGCGAGCACTTCGCGGGCGCGATCAAGCATCGACCACCGACCGTCGCGCGCGAGCACGGCGGCTGTTGATGGAGCAGACGATCTCGTAGTTGATCGTCTCCGCGACGGCCGCATGCTCCTCAGCCAAGAGCCCGTCACCGATCAGCGTCACCGGCGTGCCGATCGCAAAACGGTCCGGGAGTTCGACGGCGAGAGCGTCCATCGAGATCGTTCCCACC
>DASZCE010000308.1:0-4572 GCA_035943455.1 Gaiellaceae bacterium
TGCCGGCCGAGCTCGATCCGGCCACCGAGGGAGCGGAGGTACGCGGCGAGCGCGTCGGCGAGCCGTTGTGAGCCGCCGCGGACGAGCGGCCAGCCGTACATGTGCCCCAGCAGCCCGAGCACGATCCCGAACGACGCCGTCGGAGGCCGGTGGAGATCCTGGATCGAGTGCGCGGCGAGCCCGGCGACGAGGGCACGGGCCCGCTCGCCTTGGAATCGCTTCGCGAAGCCGACAGCGGAACGGATCGCATGCACGCCGAAGCGCGCCGCGACCAGGGGTCGCGAGGTGAGCGGTGAGCGGCCGAGCACGAACGGCAGCAGCTTGTCGCCCAGATCGACGAAAACGCCCATCACTGCGTCGTATGCCTCAGCGTCGGGCCCGAGGCCGGCGGCGGTCTCGCGGACCGAGCGTTCGAGCATCACCGCGGAGCCGTCGTCGAGCGGGTGGGCCATCGGCGCGGGTGGGTCGACGAGCTCGAGTCCGTGCTCCGCAAGCGGCAGCGCGCGGAAGCACGGGGATGCCTTGGCGAGCGGGTGGATGGCAGAACACACGTCGTGGACGAACCCGGGAAGCGTCAACTCCGCCGAGCGGACTCCACCGCCTACGGTGTCCGCGGCCTCGACGACGAGGACCGAGCGTCCCGCCCGCGCGAGCGTGATCGCGGCCGCGAGGCCGTTGGGACCGGAGCCGACGACGACGGCATCGAGGTCAGGCACGGCCTATCCCAGCGGCCAGATGAGGACGTCCTGGCGCGCCGAGAAGTGGAGCAGTGGATCGTCGTCGAGGAGCTCGACGCCCGGCGGCGGCATCGTGTTCTCCCGGATCGCGGCTTCGGCAGGCTGGAGCGGCCATGGCGGGTGGTGGATCTCGGCGCGCTTGAGCCGTCCCTCGTCCACGATGTACTGGCAATAGCGCTCCGTGAGAAAGTGCGCGAGCGAGCGATGATCGGGGGCGAGGCGGTCGCCCGAAGGCCGGTAGTCCACGAAGAGCGCTGCCTGCTCGCCGCGCGGATCACGGCGATGGCTTTCGTACGAAATCCATCCTCCGCGCCACTCCGCCCGGATGTCGGCGCGGTAGTACGGCAGCTTGTAGCTGCGGCGCGCTCCCTCGACGGCCAGCCCGCTGGAGGCGTCGAGGCTGAAGAACCAGACCCCCGGCTTTCCACCTGCCGTGACGTAGGTGCGCGTGTTCAACTCCAGGAACGACGAGACGACGGGAAGCGGCGGCAGTCCACGGAGCCGGAGACCCGAGAGCCGGAAGGGCGTCACCCCGATCCACGCCTCACCGTCGAAGAGATCGAGCTCGACCTCTTCGGGCAGGAGGGCACGAAGCGAATCGGCAGATGCCCGCCAGTGGGCGAACAGCAGATCCTCCCATGTCTGACCCATCAGCCACGAGCTCTCCGGCAGCGGCCAGGGACGATGCTCCGTCACCTCGAGCGTCGCGCTCTGGCGCGCCGGCGTCTCGAGAAAATCGGTCAACGACAAGGGAGAGCTACAAGTTCCCCCGTAGCGCCTGCTCGCGCTCGATCGACTCGAACAGCGCCTTGAAGTTACCTTCGCCGAACGTCGTGGCACCGTGCCGCTCGATCACCTCGAAGAACACGGTGGGCCGGTCCTGCGCCGTCTTCGTGAAGATCTGGAGCAGGTAGCCGTCCTCGTCGCGGTCGGCGAGGATCCGCAACCGCTTGAGATCGCCGTAGTCCTCGCTGATGTCGCCGACTCGGCCCTCGACCTCGTCGTAGTAGGCGTCGGGCGTGTCGAGGAAGACGACGCCGCGCTCCTTCATCGCCGCCACGCTCCCGACGATGTCGTCGCTCTGCATCGCGATGTGCTGGACACCCGGGCCGCCGTTGTACTCCAGGTACTCCTCGATCTGGCTCTTCCGCTTCCCCTCGGCGGGCTCGTTGATCGGGAACTTGATCTTCCCGCTTCCATCCGACATCACCTTCGACATCAGCGCCGAGTAGTCGGTCTGGATCTGGTCGTCCCCGAAGTGGACGATGTTCGTCATCCCGAAGACGCGCTCGTAGAACTCGACCCAGACGTCCATCCGTCCGAGCTCGACGTTGCCGACGACGTGGTCGAGGGCAATCAAGCCGACGCCCGTGCCAGGCTGTCCGTCCTCGAGCGTGGATCGGTAGCCCGGGAGATACGGCCCTGCGTAGTCGTCACGGTTCACGAACGCGTGGACGGTCTCCCCGTAGGTCGCGATCGCAGCGAGCTCGACCCGGCCGAACTCGTCCTCCACCCAGCGAGGCTCGGTGACTCCGCGCGCGCCCCGCTGGACGGCTTGACGGTACGCGTCCGTCGCACTCGGAACCTGGAGCGCGACCACTTTCGCGCCGTCACCGTGCCGGCACGCGAACTGGGCGATCTCGCTGTCTTCACGTAGGCCGCTCGTCAGCACGAACCGGATGTCTCCCTGCTCGAGGACGTACGAGGCGCGGTCACGAACGCCGGTCTCGGGCCCGGCGTACGCCGTGCGCGTGAAGCCGAACGCGCGCTCGTAGAAGTACGCCGCCTGCTTCGCGTTCCCGACCCAGAACTCGACGTGGTCCCACCCCTTCAGCGGCATGAAGTCGGTCGCGCTCATCGGTCCCATTCTATGGCGAGTCGCGGAACGCCCACGCAAGCGCGACTTCTCCCCGCGCGAGCTGGACCTGGCGCACGAGCGGCGCCGTGGGAGGAGGCGGCAGGCCGGCTCGGGAGAGGAACAACCCGGCCAGTGCCGCGGCGAGCCGGCCGGCACCCGGAAGCAGCTCCTCGGGCGCCGGCCCTCCTTCGAGCCGCGGTGACGGAGGCAACGCGGCGAGATCGAAGTCTGGATTACCCGTCTTGCCCTCCAGAAATGCCGGCGAGCAGAGGCCGCGCGCCAGGAAGGGGCCCGGCTCGCTGTGTCGGCGCACCCGCTCAGAAACCGCTCGCGCTCGACGGCGACCGGCGGCACCCAGGCGGGCGGTGATGTGGCCCAAGCGGCGGCGAGCGTTTCGCGGACGGCGTCGATGCTCGGGCTGTCCCACGACTACCCTCGGCGCCGCCGAGCATGGGGTTGATCGGTTGCCATGAATCCGTTCGCTTCCCGGACCCGTAGCTCGGTGTGGGCAGCGAGGCCGTGCGCCGCCCGGCTTCGTCCGGTCCCATCGCAACGAGAAACGCACAGGGGGAAGGAGGCCACATGAACTCTAGGACGCGCGTCAGGCGCCGCTCCGTCCTCGCAGCGACGCTGTTCGCGCTCGGCTCCGTCGTCGCCATACCAGGGGCGCTCGCGCATCCACCGAGCAATCCATTCGACGCTACGATCTTCGCCCCGATCCAGCCGGGCGGGTTCGAGGTACGACTCGATGTCACGGCCACGGGGCTGACGGCACCGAACAAGGGGGTCGTCGCGCCCGGCGATTCGAGCACACTCTACGTCGTCGATCAGCCCGGACAGCTCTGGGCGATTGACCTCGCGAGCGGCCGGAAGACGGTCGTGCTCGACGTCCGTTCGCGCCTCGTGACCCTCGGCATCTTTGGCCCAGGGACGTTCGACGAGCGCGGGTTCCTGGGCGTCGCTTTTCATCCGCGCTTCGCGACAAACGGGCTTCTCTACACCTACACATCCGAGCCGGTCTCTGCGCCGCCGACATTCGCGACGACCATTCCTCCGGGAGTGGCGCCGGACCACCAGAATGTCGTCGCCGAGTGGCGGGTTAAGAAACCCGGCAAGCCAAGGTCACCCGTCGATCCGAATAGCCGGCGCGAGCTTCTGCGGGTCGACTGGCCGCAGTTCAACCATGACGGCGGCGACCTCGCCTTTGGCCCGGATGGGATGCTCTATATCTCGATGGGCGACGGTGGGAACGCCGACGATCAGGGGCTTGGTCACCTCGAAGGCGGGAACGCCCAGCGGCTCGACAACCCGCTCGGAAAGATCCACCGCATCGACGTGGACGGCCGCAACTCGGCGAACGGCCAGTACGGGATTCCAGCCGACAACCCGTTCGTCGGCATGGCCGGTGCGGTCAAGGAGATCTTCGCGTTCGGCTTCCGGAACCCGTTCCGATTCTCCTTCGACCGCGCTACCGGCGCGCTCTACGTCGGTGACGCCGGCCAGAACGACATCGAGGAGGTCGACGTCGTCGTCAAGGGCGGCAACTACGGCTGGCGCAGGAAGGAGGGCACGCTCTTCTTCTGCCACAACGGCGACGCTGCCGGGTTCGCCACCGACGTCGCTCCCTGCGAGCCAGTGCCGCCGGGCGCAATCGACCCGATCGCACAGTACGACACGCATCACGAGGGCCACTCGGTCATTGGCGGGTTCGTCTACCAGGGGAGTGCGTTCGAGCAGCTGGCCGGCCGGTACGTCTTCGGCGACTTCGCGCGGCTGTTCCGGTTCCCGTCGGGCCCCAACGACAGCGGGCGCCTGTTCTGGCTCGCCCAGAAGGACCCCGACACGGGCCTCAGCCAGATCCAGGAGCTCTATGCCGACAACCCTGTCTCGCCGGGGCAGCAGGAGCTCGACGGCCTCGAGGGGATCGGCCTCGCGTTGCTCGGCTTCGGCGAGGACGCGAGCGGCGAGGTCTACGCC
>DASZCE010000309.1:0-3844 GCA_035943455.1 Gaiellaceae bacterium
CGCGAATCTCGACGGGCACGGCGAGGTCCCGCACCATCCGCCGGATCACCGCAGCCTGCTGCGCGTCCTTCTGTCCGAAGTAGGCGCGGTGGGGGCGGACGAGGTTGAACAGCTTGAGGCAGATCGTTGCCACGCCGCGGAAATGGCCGGGCCGGAACTCGCCCTCGAGGCCGCGACCGAGCTCCTCCACCTCGACCCACGTCTGAAAGCCGGGCGGGTAGATCTCGTCCGCGTCGGGCGCGAACACCACGTCGACGCCGGCTTCCTCCGCGAGTCGGAGATCTCGTTGCTCGTTCCGCGGGTAACGGTCGAGGTCCTCGCCGCTCGCGAACTGCGCGGGGTTGACGAAGACGCTGACGACCACCGTCTCCGACTCCTCGCGCGCTGCGCGGAAGAGCGACAGGTGGCCGCCGTGGAAGGCTCCCATCGTCGGGACAAATCCGATCGAGCCGTCGCGCCGCCGTGCCAGCGCCGCCTCGAGCTCAGCGACCGTGCGAGCGACGATCACGACGCGGTGGCCTCCGCGAGCACCCGGTAGAGCGGCTCGAGCCGCGGTCTTCGCTTCCCGATCGCGTCCAGATGGCGGTCGACTGTTGCCCAGTCCCCGCGTGCGATCGGGCCGGTCAGCTCGAACCTGTTGTCGATCACGCCCTGCATCAGGGGCAGAAGGCCCGCGACCGGAGCGCCGACCTCTTCGAAGATCTCGGCGGCGGCGCGGTGCAGCGTCACGAGGTAGTTCGACGCGATCGCCGCGCCTGCGTGGTAGAGCGCACGGTCCTCCTCGGCGAGCGCGAACGGCGCGAGGCCGAGCAGGCGCGCAAGCTCGAAACCGACCGCGCACGCCTCGTCGGTCTCCGCCGTGATCGCGGCATACGCCCCGTCGAGCTGCTCCGGCCCGCGGTTTCGGGTGAAGCTCTGGAGCGGGTGGAGCCCGAACCGCCGCTCATGGGGATCGAGGACGGTGAGCGGTGTCGCCCCGCTCGTGTGTCCGATCCAGCCGTGTCCCGGTGCCAGGCACACGGCCACGTCCCGAATCGCCGAGTCCGGCACACAGAGGAGGACGACGTCTGCGCCGTCGCGCGACTCGATTCCGCGCTCGGCCAGCCGAGCCGACACCGCCGAGCCGACGCGGCCGGCGCCGATCACCTTCACGCTCTCGATCATCGCTTGCTCCAGTTCCGTTCCGGATACCGGGCGGCGGCCAGTGTACCTCCGAGGGGGTAGCTGGGAGGGGTGAACTTGCCCAAGAGCGGGACATTTGCGGCCGATAGACCACCCCAGGGAGAGCGCGGCGTCGGCCACCTGCGAGCCGCCGGGGAGAGAGGCAACGAGAATGAGGAGAGGAGTGGTTTTCGCCACCGCTGTGGCTACCCTCGTCGCGGCTCCAACGGCTGCGGCGGGATCGTTTCCGGGGGTCGCAGTCGCCAAGGATTCGAAGCGAAAATCGATCGTCGTCGTCTCCGGCCGCTCGGTCCGGACTGTTCGCGCCGGCGCGCGCTACGCCCGCATTCGCATCAGTCAGCGCATCGCCGTCGAAGCCTCGCGACTCGCCGACGGCACGTACCGCGCGTCGCGTCTACGGGCGGTGGGCCGCGTCCGGCATGTCCGCTTCGGGGCGGTCGTGGTGAAGCACGACCCCTCGCACCGGCGCTTAATCCTTTCCGCCGGCGGGAGCGTCTTCGCGGTCCGTTCGGGCTCCTCCGGGCGGGCGCCGGCCGGAATCGGCGGGCTGGCGCTCGGCCCGGGCGCACGGGTCAAGATCAACGCGAAGCTCACGGCGGCGGCGACCTGGTCGGCCGACGCCAGAGTGAGCGGCCGCGCGAAGCTCGTCGAGCTCGAGGGCATCTTCCTAGAGCAGAAGGGCGACGGATTCGACCTTGCCGTCGTCGCGCATGGCCTCGTGCACATCGACGTTCCCGACGGCGCGGTGCTGCCGAACTTCGAGCCCGGCGACCAGGTTCGGATGCTCGTCCTGATCGGCCGTGACGGTTCCTTTACGTACCTTCGCGGCGCGGAGGAGGGTGCGGGCGGCGACCGGAAGCCGCCTGTTTTCCCGAACGAGGGCTTGGAGGCTCACGGCGTGCTCGCCGAGAAGGATCCGTACTCGGTGACCGTGCGGACCGAGGACGACAGGCGCGTTCAGTGTGCAGTCCCGGCAGGCATGGACCTCGGCATCTTCCGGGTCGGCGAACGCGTCAAGATCCGCTGCGTCTCGCGCGAGAACCGCGACGTCCTCGTCAAGATTCAGTCGAGCTACGGCTGGGTCAAGGCCGACGGGACGGGCGAGCTGTCCGTCCACGGGGCGCTCTCCAAGGGCAACGGCAGCGTTTCGGTGCGACGGGAGGACGGGATGAGCATGTCGTGCCTGGTGCCCAATGGTGTCGATCTCACCGTGTTCCGGAACGGCGAGGCGGTGAAGCTGTACTGCCGGCTCGGTGCGGACGGATTCGTGTTCGCCGCGATGTACTCGGAGAACGCGTCCTTAGACTCCGACGGCGTCCTGCGCCTGCACGCGTCCGGGCTGCTGCAGGAGCGCAGCGGCGCGCCAGTCGCCGTCCGGCGGCCCGACGGGTCGATCTTCGCGTGCACCGCTCCCGCCGACTTTCAGCTCTCGTACTTCACGGTCGGCCAGCGCGTGAGAATGACCTGCCGTGTCGACGGGAGCGCGAACACGTTGTTGAGCATCGAGTCCGAGCGGTACTCGGTCGGAGCCGACGGATCGGTCGAGGTCTCGATCTACGGCCCCGTGAGCGCGACCACAGAGACGTCCGTCTCCGTCACCGGCGCCGACGGCGCGGTGGTTCCCTCCTCGGTACCGGGTGGTACGGACCTGTCGAAGTTTCCGGTCGGGACCAGCGTCAAAATGCACTGCCACCGGATCGCTGGGGAATTCAGGCTCGGGTATCTAAAGTCGGAGCACGCCGTCATCGAGATCGAGCGCTAACAGCCGCACAAGCGCTCAGCGCGGGGGCCGGGTTCGCCGCAGACCCGCCCCCGCGACCCTCATTTCGAGGGGGGCGTCACGACTTCGGCGCGCGACTTTTGGCGCGCATAAAATGACGGTGATGCCGATCTACGAGTACGTCTGCATGCAGTGCGAGTCGCACTTCGAGGAGCTCGTTCGGAACGGCGAGCAGCCGAACTGCCCGGACTGCGGCGATGCGAACGTCCGCAAACAGCTCTCGGTGTTCTCGGCGCACGCGTCGAGCACGCAGTCGGCGATCGGTGGCGGGCCGGCTCCGCGCTCGGGCGGGTGCTGCGGCGGTAGCTGCGGCTGCGGCTAGTGCTGCGCCCGGCGAGTGCTTGCGACCCAGAACCTCGGCGGCACCACCGGACGGGGCACGGCACTGTCCGCCGCCCGTCCTAGACTCGCCCGCGTGGATAGCCTCCACGCTCTCGGCGAACAGGTCTCCGAGTGCACCCGCTGCCGTTTGGCGCAGGGCCGGACGCAGGTTGTGTTCGGCGTCGGCAATCCGCACGCCGACCTGATGTTCGTCGGCGAGGCGCCTGGCTTCCACGAGGACAAGCAGGGCCTGCCCTTCGTCGGCCAGGCCGGGAAGCTGCTCGACAAGCTGCTCGCCGGCATCGGCCTCGACCGCGGCGACGTCTACATCTGCAATGTCTTGAAGTGCAGACCTCCGGGGAACCGCGACCCCCAGCCGGACGAGATCGAGTCGTGCGAGCCGCACCTCTTCCGACAGATCGAGCTGATCCAGCCTCGGGTCGTGGCGACGCTCGGCAACTTCGCCACCAAGCTCCTCTCTGGGAAGCCGACGGGGATCACGCGCGTGCACGGGGTCGAGCAGGACGCGATGGTCGGCGGGAACCGCGTGCTCCTCTACCC
>DASZCE010000310.1:0-2744 GCA_035943455.1 Gaiellaceae bacterium
GAGCGAGAACGCAGCGACGAAGACGCTGTTCGCGACCACAGGCACGGCGCGGCCGAAGAAGAGCGGCAGCCGCGGCGCCGGGCTGACGAGGATCGCCCCGAGCGTGTTCTGGAACTTCTCCCCCGCGACGAGCTGGCTCATCGCGAACAGGGCCGGGATAGCCGCGTACTGGATCGCGTTCCCGACCACGTAGAACTCGTCCGACTGGAGCTGCGCGGAGCGGCCGATGTACGCGAAAAGCAGGATCTGGAAGACGGGCGCGACGACGAGGCCGGGCACGAAGATCCAGAACGTCAGCCAGTAGAAGAGCGCGCGGTAGCTCATCAGCCCGCCGATCACGAAGATCCGCAGGCCGGTCACGAGAGCGCGAGCGCTCCCCGCTTCCGCGCGGCGCCGAGCACCCGCTCGAGCGTTGCGATTCCGAGCGCTACGTACAGCGCACCGAGCCCGAGACACAGAAGGAGGTCCGGCAGGGGCGTTCCGCCGAGCGCCGCCTCGCGGATCGCGTTCATGCCCCACGTCGGCGCAAGCGCCCATGAGATCGGGTGAACCCAGTGCGGGAGCAGCGCGAGCGGAACGAGAAAGCCCCCGATCAGCCAGACGGGATACTCGAACAGGTTCCCGAGTGCCCACGCCGCTCGGAAGCGGACGAACGACACCGCGAAGAGGAACCCGAGAGACCCGAACGACAGGACCGCACCGACGACCGCGAGCGCGAATACCACGGGCTGCTCGACCGTGAACTGGATTCCGAAGGCGAACCGCCCCAGGAGCAGCGTCGCTGCCAGGCAGTAGATCCCGATCGTCGCCATCGCAAGCGTGATCGGAAGGAGGACGAGCCCGAAGTGCGGCGGCGTCGCGACGAGGGACTCGAGAGTGCCATGCCATCGTTCCCGCTGCATCGCGTTGCCCGCGGTCGTGCTCGTCGCCGACCACATGCCCATCACCGCCGACCCGACCGCCGCGTAGAGCAGCGTCCTCGGACTCTCGCTTGCCCGGAAGATGAAGAACGCGACGGTCGCGAAAAAGAGCGGGTAGATCACCTGCCCGATCCCCTCGAACGGCGACCGGGAGATCATCTTGAACTGGTAGTACCAGCCGACGGCAAGGAGGCGGAGCGCCCTCATTCCTCCGCGACGAGCGCGACGTAGGCGTCCTCGAGCGTCGGCTCGCGTCGGGAGATGCGCCCGACGTTCGCCCCGTCGAGGCTACCGAGGATCGCCGGCGTCAGCTCGACGTCGGCCGGCGTGTGGATGACCAGGACCTGCGCCTGCTCGCGCTCCTCGACCCCGACCGACGTCACACCTGGAAGCTCCCTGACGCGCTCGACCGTTCCCTCGGGCACGCCGAACACCTCGACCTCGACTACCGCGCCTTGGGCGACACCACGCTTCAGGTCGAGCGGCGTCCCTTCCGCGACGATCTTGCCGCGCGTGATCACGGCGATCCGGTCGCAGAGCGCGTCCGCCTCGAACATGTAGTGCGTGGTGAGCAGGATGGTCTTGCCGGCGTCGGCGAGCGAGGCGATCGTCGCCCGGAGCTCCCGCGCGCCGACCGGGTCGAGTCCGATCGTCGGCTCGTCGAGGAAGACGACCGGCGGGTCGTGGAGGAGGCCGCGGGCGATATGAAGCCGCTGCTTCATCCCACGCGAGTAGCCCTCGGCGCGCTCCTGTTCACGTCCTTTGAGGCCGACCAGCTCGAGCAGGTAGTCGATCCGAGGCCGGATCTCCTTCGGCGGCACGCCGTAGAGCTCGGCGAAATAGCGCAGATTGTCGTAGCCGCTGAGCCGCTCGTAGACGCCGCGCTCGCCGCCGAAGACGTAGCCGATCCGCTTCCGGACCTCGCGTGCGTCCTTGACGACGTCGTACCCGAGCACCCGGGCCGTCCCGCTCGTCGGGATCAGCAGCGTGATCAGCATCTTGATCGTCGTCGTCTTCCCGGCGCCGTTCGGGCCCAGGAGGCCGAAAAGCTCGCCGCGCTCGATCTCGAAGCTGGCTCCCCTGACCGCTTCGACGCTCTTCCACTTACGGCGCAGCGTCCCCGTCGACGTGCGGTACGTGCGATGGAGGTCTCGGGCCTCGATGACGGCCATGCAGCCAGACTACCCCGTGCCGAACCCTCCTCCGCCCGGCGTTTCGAGCCGCAGCACGTCCCCGGGCGTGAGCTCGATCGTCGTCTTGGCCGGAAGCTCGTCGCCGTTCAGGAGGTTGCGTCCGGGCGCGCCCGCGGATCCGCCCGCTGCGCCTGACGGCGCGTGCGCACGACGGTCGCTCAGCACCGAGGCGCGGCACGGCTCGAGCGCCTCCACCTCGCGGACGACGCCGTCGCCGCCACGGTGTCGGCCGCTGCCGCCCGAGCCCAGGCGGAGCTGGTGGCGGCGCACACGGAGCGGGTATGCGAGCTCGAGCGCCTCCACCGGCGTCGTGAGGGTGTTCGACATCGTGACGTGCACGCCGGAAGGACCGTCGGCGCCGGGACAGGCGCCCTGACCGCCGCCGACCGTCTCGTAGTACGTGAAGCGCTCGTTCCCAAACGTCAGGTTGTTCATCGTCCCCTGCCCCTGAGCGGGAACGGAGACGGCGTCCCCGAGCGCGCGGAAGAGCACGTCGACGATCCGGCACGACGTTTCCACGTTGCCACCCGCGACAGCGGCGCCGGGTCGTGCGTTGACGAGCGAGCCACGGGGAGCGCTGATCCGCACCGGAACGAATGCGCCGCCCGAGGCCGGCAGGTCCGGATCGGTG
>DASZCE010000311.1:0-1716 GCA_035943455.1 Gaiellaceae bacterium
GCCCGCCCACCCTCTCGTGCTAGCGCGCTCCCTTCCTCGCGAGCGCCGCGACTCTCGCGGCGTTCGACTTGTCGATGATGCCGGGACCCGTGAGCACCGGCTGGCCGTTGCCGACCGTGTTGAGATTCGTCCGGTAGAGGACGGCGAAGACGATCGGCAGATACCCCTGCAGGTATTGCTGCTGGTCGATCGCAAACAGCATCCGGCCCGCCTGGATCTCTTTGATCGCGCCGCCGACGTCGAAGGTGCCGATCTTCGTGCCCTTCCGAACGGACCCGATGCACGGGATCGTCACGTCGGGGTCGAGACCGAGGAAGCCGTCGAGCTTCCTGTCCGCGTTGAAGGCCGCCTTCACCTTTGCCTTCGTCCCGGGGATGTCGGACTTTGCGTTCGGGATCACGAGAGTCTTGACGTTGCCCGAGCCCATGACGGCCTTCACGCCCGCGGCTCGCTGCTGGAGGCCCGAGTTCGCCGCCTCGTGGATGACGACGAGGACCTTCTTCGCACCGTACTTCTTGAACTGCTTCCCGGCGCCCTTGCCGGCGAGCAACTCGGTCTGGCCGACGTGCACCTCGTACGTCTTCAGCGAGTCGAACGCGCCCAGGCCGGAGTTGACGGTGATGATCAGGATGCCCTTGTCCGCGGCCTTCCTCAGCGGGCCCCTCAACGCGCTCGCGTCGGGCACCGAGGTCGCGATTGCATGCACCTTCGCCGCGACTGCCGCGTTGATCCCGTTCGCATGCTTGGTGACGTCGTTGTTTGCGTAGACCTGCGTGACGCTGACGCCCCGCGACTTCAGGTCCTTCTTCGCCTGGTCGACGCCTCGCTTGAACACCGACCAGAACGAGCCGGTATCGCCGTGCGTGACGACCGCGATCTTGATCGCGGCGGCCGCGTCCGTCGCCCCGAACGCCGCTGCCGTCGGCCCTCCGAGCACGGTCGCGCCTGCTGCGAGGACGCCTCCCTTCACGAACAGGTCGCGCCTGCTGAGCCCAGGCTCTTGCTCGAGCTCGGTGAGCTCGCGCTCACTCATCGCTGCTCCTTTCTTGGGCCCTTGCCCACGGTTGACTCCTCCTCCTTGCCGCATCACGCCGCTTCGTAGGTCACGTGCCCGACCCGGCCGTCGTGCCGGAGCCGCACGGTTCGCCGGTCACGGAAGGACTGCTCGCAGGCCCGGGCCAGGATGAACGCTGCGAGCCCGTCCTCCCCCGTCACCTCGGGCGGCCGCCCTTCCCGGATCGCGCCGGCGAAGCTCCCGAGCTCGAGCGCGTAGGCCTCCGGGAATCGCTCCGTGAAGTCGTCCACCCAGTCCACCTCCGCCCTGCCCGGCCTCAACCAGACGTTGTTGGTCTTGCGATGATCGTCGATCCGGACGGTGGAGAGCGACCCCACCACCTCGGTCGAGCACTCGTAGCCGTATCCAGCGACGCGGCTCTCGTCGATCACGCCCAGCGCACCGCTCGCAAAGCGCAGAACGATCACGGCGTTGTCGACGTCGTCAAGCTCGACGAACTCGGGATCCGACAGCGCACCACCGAACGCCGTCACCTCCTCGATCTCACCGACGAGCCAGCGGGCTGTGTCGAGGTCGTGGATCGACACGTCGACGAAGAACCCGCCGGAGTCTCGGATGTAGCTCATCGGAGGCGGTCGCTTGTCGCGTAGCGTCGTGCGGAAAACGTAGACCTCGCCGAGCTCTCCGGCCCTGATCGCGGC
>DASZCE010000312.1:0-4624 GCA_035943455.1 Gaiellaceae bacterium
GGCGGCAAGCGGCAGACGCGTGATCGCCGCCGCCGGCGCCCGGGCACCTTTCTGCCCAGCGACGCGCCCGAGTAGAAATCCGAAGCGCCGCGCGCCGCGTAGAGACGGGCGTGCGGCGGGGAGCAGCATTGACGGCGTTGATTGGGCTCGGCTGCATCGGGATCATCGCGTCGGCGGCGTCCGGCGGGCCGCTCGTCCGCACGGTCGCCGCGGTCCAGCTCCGGCCTGACGGGGGCAGCGCCGCGCGCGGGGCGGCGTACTTCACGCAGCGCGGGGCGCGCCTGTCAGGCTGGGTCGTCGTGTGGGGGCTGGAGCCGAACTCGCGTCACGCCGTCCACTTCCACGGCCCCAACGGCAGCTGCGCGTCCAAGCCGGCGAAGCCGGCGGTCGCGACACACGCGGATCTGGCCGCCGACGCGAACGGCGTCGCGTTCGCGCGCTTCGCGACGACGAGCACCGTCCAGGCGCTCCGTCGCGGCTTCTACTACAACGTCCATGCCGGCTCGACGGCGCAGACGTCGACGCCGAGCATCGCGTGCGGTGCCATCCGTCCGCTGACAGTCCGCGGATAACATGCGCGCCGCGATGGCGCTCCTCGGGACGAAGACGTACCAGAACTACATCGCCGGGGAATGGGTCGACGCCGTGACCGGCGAGACCTTCGAGTCGACGAGCCCCGCGAACGGCGACGCGATCGGTGTCTTCCCGCGCTCCGGCGCGGAGGACGTCTCGACCGCCGCCGCCGCCGCCAAGGCCGCATTCGACGAGTGGCGGCTCGTGCCGGCGCCGAAGCGTGGCGAGATCCTCTTCCGCTTTGGCCAGCTACTGATCGACCAGAAGGAGGACCTCGCGCAGCTGATGGCGCGGGAGATGGGCAAGGTGCTCGCCGAAGCTCGCGGCGACGTCCAGGAGGCGATCGACATGAGCTTCTACATGGGTGGCGAGGGGCGGCGGCTCTTCGGCCAGACGACGCCCTCGGAGCTCAGGGACAAGTTCCAGATGAGCGTGCGGATGCCAATCGGCGTCGTCGGGGTGATCACGCCGTGGAACTTCCCGATCGCGATCCCGTCCTGGAAGATGCTGCCGGCCCTCGTCGCCGGCAACACGATCGTCTTCAAGCCCGCGACCGACACACCGACGCTAGGCGAGCGCTTCGTCGAGCTGCTGGTGGAGGCGGGGCTGCCGGCGGGCGTCGTGAACGTCGTGCACGGCGGCGGCGGGGAGGTGGGCGAGGCGCTTGTGCGGCACCCGGATGTCCGGGTGATCTCGGTCACCGGGTCGCGTGAGACCGGCGTCGCCGTGCTGAAGGCCGCCGCAGACGGGCTCAAGCATGTCCACCTCGAGCTCGGCGGCAAGAACGCGATCATCGTGCTCGACGACGCCGACCTCGATCTGGCCGTCGAGGGGATCGTCTGGTCTGCGTTCGGCACCTCCGGCCAGCGCTGCACGGCGGCGAGTCGAGTCATCGTCCAGCGGGGCGTCTACGACGAGCTCCAGGCCAAGCTGGTCGCGGCGGCCGAGCGGCTGCGCCTCGGCGTTGGCTGGGAGGAAGACACCGACGTCGGCCCGGTCATCAACCAGGGCGCGCTGGAGAAGATCCACTCCTACACCGGCATCGGAAAGGACGAAGGCGCCACGCTGCTCACGGGCGGCGAGGTCGCCTCGGACAATGGCCTCGCGAAGGGCTTCTACTACCGCCCGACCATCTTCGGCAACGTCGATCCGGAGATGCGCATCGCGCAGGAGGAGATCTTCGGTCCGACGACGGCATTGATCCCGGTCGACTCGTTCGACGAGGCGATCCTGGCGGCGAACGGTGTCCGGTACGGCCTGTCGTCCTCGATCTTCACACGGGACGTGAACAAGGCGTTCCGGGCGATGCGCGACCTCGACACCGGCATCACCTACGTCAACGCAGGCACGATCGGCGCCGAGGTTCATCTGCCGTTCGGTGGGACGAAGGACACGGGCAACGGCCACCGCGAAGCCGGGCAGGCCGCGCTCGACGTCTTCACCGAGTGGAAGTCGATCTACGTCGACTACTCCGGGCGGCTGCAGAAGGCGCAGATCGACACCGCCGACTAGCGGGTGGATTCACCGGTCAACCTCGCTGCCAAGCTGGCGAGCTTCGACGAGACCTACTCGCCGCGGATCGTCGGCTACTACAACGAGAACAAGCTCGTAGTCGTGAAGGTCAAGGGCGAGTTCGTCTGGCACTCGCATCCGGACACGGACGACTTCTTCCTCGTGCTGAGCGGCCGGCTGACGATCCAGCTCCGCGACCGCGATGTCGAGCTCGGCCCGGGCGAGCTCTTCGTCGTCCCGCCTGGCGTCGAGCACTGCCCGAAGGCCGATGAGGAGACGCACGTCCTGCTGATCGAGCCGAAAGGCACGCCCAACGTCGGTGACGCCGACGCCAAAGCCGCTCCCGAGATCGAGATCTAGGTGTAGGTGAGGATGTGGAAGAGCTCGACCGCGAGGCCGGTGGCGGTACAGCGGGCGAGCTTGCAGATCCCGTCCCGCTCTTCGAACTGCAGCACGAGCGCATCCATCACGTCGTCGACGGCGTCGAGCTGGTCGAGGCGGAAGACGAGCGAGGATGTCTGCTCACCCGCGACGAAGAGCACGCGTCCCTCGACGTTGTTCGCTCGACCGAAGTCGTGACCCTCCTGAAGAGTGAAATCCCAGTTCTGGCGCGGCTCGGTCCAGGCGCTGATCCTGTCGGCAAGCTCGGCGAGGTCGGCTTCCACGTCGACTGCGATCGGCGTGCTCGCCCGCTCCTCGGGCGTCGACCTTGGCTGAACATCGAGTGGCGGCACGAGGAGTCGTGTTCCCAACTGGGCGTCCCTGCAAACGCTCACACGCCGCCGAGGAAGCGGCTGATCCGGCAGTACTCACGGAAGCCGAGCCGAGGGTAGAGGCGCGCCCCGTCGGGAGTGGCGTGCAGGATCGCCGCTCGGAAGCCGTCGGCCCGCGCGGCGAGCATCGGGACGAGAGTCAGCGCCGACCCCACACCGCGCCGCCGCGCCGCCGGCACCGTGCCGATGCCGTACAGACCGATGACGCCGCCTCCCGTATGCGACAGGCCGACGCCGGCGGGCTCACCGTCGATCCGGGCGACCCAGTGGCGCCACGGCAGCTCTCGGAACCGCAGTCGGCGCGCAGCTTCGATCCACGATTCGGCGGCGCGCGGTGGCAGGTCGAAGGCGGCGCAGAAGCCTTCGCCCCACCGGATCAGCTCGGGCTCGGTCCTGGCTTCTCCGACGGCCACTCCCGGCGGAGCGGCCTTCGCCTCGTCGATCTCGGCCAGCGGCATGGCCATACCCGGCCAGTCGCGTCCAGCCGGCTGGAGGCCGGCGCTCTCAAGGCGGTCGTCGAGGTCGGGAGGCCATGACTGTGGGCCGGTCCACCAGAAGAAGGGCTGCTCCAGGACCTGCCGGGACACGGCGTCCGTCCGTGTTCGCGCGACGCCGTTGAACATCGGCGACGGGAGGCCCGTGGTGTAACGGAGCATCTGTTCGCTCTCTTCCAGCCGTCCGCCGGGGAGGCTCGCCATGGCGCGGAAGAGCGAGAACAGGTTCTCTTCGATCGCGCGTGTGAGCGCCGACGGAGTGAGGTCGGTAAGGATGGACACGTGAATCGCAAGCTAGTCGTGTTCGTGCCGCCAGACGCACTCGATGCTGTCCGCGACGCGGTCTTCGCCGCGGGGGCGGGGCGCATTGGCCACTACGAGCGGTGTTCCTGGTACACGGAGGGCACGGGCACGTTCTTCGGCGGCGAGGAGACGGATCCGACGATCGGCGAGCGTGGGAGGGAGGAGCGAGTGCCCGAGCTCCGCCTCGAGACGGTGTTCCCGGAGGAGCGGCAGGACGACGTGGTTGCAGCGCTGCGGCGGGCGCATCCGTACGAGGAGCCGGCGTTCGACGTCTATCCCTTGCTGTGAGGGCGAAGCTGTCTACCGACGGGGGCGCGCGTGGGAATCCGGGCCCGGCGGCATACGGCTAGGTGCTGGAAACGGACGACGGCACCGTGCTTGCCGCACACGGCGAGACGATCGGCGTCGCCACGAACAACGTGGCCGAGTACCGCGCGCTCGTCGCCGGTCTCGAGAAGGCGCTCGAGCTGGGTGTCGACGACGTCGAGGTCGTCTCCGACTCGGAGCTCGTCGTCAGGCAGATGCGGGGCGAGTACAAGGTGAAGAATCAGGCGCTCCGCGAGCTCTCGGAGCACGCGGCGCACCTGGCGCGGCGAATGCGCTCGGTCAGCTACACAGCCGTGCGCCGGGAGCACAACGAGCTCGCCGACCGGCTCGTGAACGAGGCCCTTGACGCTGCGGAAGCCTGAAAAAAGGGCGGCTATACTGGCGCGAGTTCGCGGATGTAGCTCAGTTGGCTAGAGCGTCTGCTTGCCATGCAGAAGGTCGTGGGTTCGAGTCCCATCATCCGCTTGTCCTGTACCCCCGCACAGCGGGAGGCTTTGTCGCCGTAGGAGTAAACGCGTGATGGCGTGGCAAGCCGACCGCCTGCTTGCCGTCGCCGACGCGGAGCAGTCGAGCGCATCTTGACGTGACCTAGCCGCGGCGCGATAGTCGCCAGCGCGGATTTCCCTACCGAAAGGCGGTGAA
>DASZCE010000313.1:0-3428 GCA_035943455.1 Gaiellaceae bacterium
GCTCTATATCGCGATCCCCGTGGCCCTGGCGATCCTGATCTTCGTCTTCGGAACCCTCGCGTTCCTTCTCCCCTTCATGCTCGCCGCCGTCGCGATCCCCGTGACGCTCGGGCTGGTCTGGATCTTCGCGAACTTCATGACCCTCTCGACGTACCTGACAAACATGGTGGCGCTGATCGGCCTGGGAATCGCGATCGACTATTCGCTGCTGATCGTCTACCGCTACCGAGAAGAGCGGCGGGCCGGCCGCGAGAAGGAGGAAGCCGTCGCGCGAACGATGAACACGGCCGGAAGGGCGGTGGTCTTCAGCGGCACGGCAGTTGCCATCGGGCTCGCGCTGATGCTCGCGATGCCGCTGCCGTTTATGCGTGGGTTCGGGTTGGCTGGCCTGCTGATCCCGCTCGTGTCCGTCCTCGCAGCAGTGACGCTCCTGCCGGTTCTTCTCTACTGGCTGGAGGACCGGCTCGACCGCGTCCGCCTCGTCCCTCGCCGGGTGATCGAGCGGCGCGAGGATCAGGAGCGGAGCTTCTGGGCCAGGCTGGCGGGGACGATCATGCGCCGGCCGCTCGTCTTCGCGGTCGGAACGGCCGCCGTGCTGCTGGCCCTGGCGACGCCGATCACCGCTCTGCAGCTCGGGCCAGGGTCCAACGAGGGCGTGCCCCAGAGCCTGGAGGCGGTCAAGGGGCTCAACATCCTCGAGGACGCCGTCGGCGCGGGCGCGATCTCTCCGACCGACATCGTCGTCGACACCGGACGTGCCGGCGGTGCGGATGACCCCGCGGTCGAGGCCGGGAAGCTCCGCCTGGCAAGCCTGCTCCGCGGCGATGCGGAGATCGCCGACGTCGTCGCCGCCGGTCCGCAGACGGTCGATCGGTCCGGTCGCTATCTCCATATCCAGGCAATCGGCAAGCACGAGTACGGGCTGCCGCAGGCCCAGGAGTTCGTCGACCGGCTGCGCGACGTGATCATCCCGGCCGCGGCATTTCCCGCGGGAGTCGAGGTGCTCGCGGGCGGTGGACCGCCGTTCGGCGTCGACTTCCTCGACATGACGTACGGCGCCTTCCCGTGGCTCATCGTCGCCGTGCTGCTCCTGACCTACGTCCTCCTCGTCCGGGCGTTCCGCTCGCTGCTGCTGCCGCTGAAGGCGATCGTGCTCAACCTGCTCTCGATCGGGGCGGCGTACGGGATCCTCGTGCTCGCGTTCAAGCTCGGGGCGGGCGAACCGTTCGGGCTGACCCAGTTCGACCAGATCGAGGGCTGGATCCCGGTCTTCCTGTTCGCGATGCTCTTCGGGCTGTCGATGGACTACGAGGTCTTCCTCGTCAGCCGCATGCGTGAGGAGTGGGACGCGAAGCGCGACAACGCCGCGGCCGTGACCGAGGGGTTGGCGAAGACAGGCCGGCTCGTGACCGCCGCCGGCCTGATCATGTTCGCCGCCTTCATGGGGTTCGTCGCCGGCTCGATCATCGGGCTCCAGCAGTTCGGCCTCGGGCTCGCGGCGGCGATCCTGATCGACGTCACGATCATCCGCGCGCTGCTCGTCCCGAGCGTAATGGCGCTCTTCGGGCGCTGGAACTGGTGGCTGCCGGAGTCCGCAGCAAAGGTCTTCCGGGTGGAGCCGTCTCCCCTCGAGGGCGCGCCCGCGCCTGCTCTGAGGCCGGCCGGGCGCTAGGACTAGCGGAAGACCGCGATCAGGATCAGGAGGACGGCGACCACGATCGGTACCCACGCCCAGCGCAGCACGTTGAAGGCACGCTGCTCGCCTGGGCGTGGGCCCGGCTCGGGGGTATAGGGATCGAGGGGCGGCGCCGGCTCGCGCGGTATGTCGTCGTCGCCCTCGAGCACCTCCGGCTCGGTGTCGACGAGGCGCTCGTGTTCGTTGTCACTCATCGCCTCGCAGACTAACTACCATCCCGCGCCGAGATGAAGGGCGTCATCCTCGCGGGCGGCAGCGGCACGAGGCTTCACCCGCTGACCCGCATCACGAACAAGCACCTGCTGCCGATCTACGACCGGCCGATGGTGACGTACGCGATCGAGGCGCTCGTGACCTGCGACGTACGCGAGCTCATGGTGGTGACGGGCGGCACGCACGCCGGCGAGTTCCTCCGCCTGCTCGGAAACGGCCACGAGTGGGGAATCGACCGGCTCTCGTACGCGTACCAGGAGCGGGCCGGCGGTATCGCGGAGGCCCTGGGGCTCGCCGAGCGCTTCGCTGCGAACGAGCCGATCGTGGTGATGCTCGCCGACAACGTGCTCGAGCGTTCGATCCGTCATGCCGTCGAGAACTTCGAGCGGCAGGCAACGGGCGCTCGCATCCTGCTCGCCCGCGAGGACAATCCTGAGCATCTGCGCCATCTCGGCGTGCCGGAGCTCGCCGACGGCAGGGTTCGGCGTATCCACGAGAAGCCGGACGAGCCGCCCAGCGAGTTCGCGGTAACGGGGATCTACTTCTACGACGCCTCGGTCTTCGAGATCATCCCGCGGCTCGAGCCGTCCGGACGCGGTGAGCTCGAGATCACGGACGTGAACAACTGGTTCATCGAGCAGGGGACGATGCAGTACGACGTGATCGAGGGGTTCTGGGGCGACGCTGGCGAGTCGATCGACGCGTACTACGCCGTCAACGACTTCGTTCGCTCGAATGGCGCCAATAAGCCTTGATGCTGGCGGGCATGCACGTCATCCCACTCCGCCGGTTCGAGGACGAGCGCGGCTGGTTCGTCGAGCTTCGCCGGGAGAGCCTGCTCCCGAAGCGGACGGTGCAGACAAACCTCTCGTTCTCGCGCCGAGGCGTCATCCGGGGGCTCCACTACCACGAGCGGGGACAGGACGACCTCTTCGTCTGCCTGGAGGGGAAAGCGCGGGTGGTCGTCCTCGACCGGGAGACGGGCGAGACCTTCACCGAGGACATCGGCGACGACAACTTCGTCGCCGTTTACATCCCTGGCCACTACGCCCACGGCTTCGAAGCCCTCAGCGATCTTCTCTTCTGCTACCACGTCACGGAGGAGTACGACCCGGCGAACCCGGACGAGCACCACGTGCCGTGGAACGACGCGCGGGTCAGGCACCTCTGGAGCACGCAATCACCGACGCTTTCGGAACGGGACGCGGCGACGTCCTGATCACCGGAGCCGGCGGCCAGCTCGGCATGGCGTTGGCCGAGGTCTTTCCGGAGGCGCGAGCCGTCGGGCGGTCGACGTGGGACGTCGTCCAGCCGTAGACCCCGAGCGGATTCGGCGGATCGGACTCCAGGTACGGCTCTCGCTTCGTCCCGTCGAAGACGTAGTCGGTCGAGTAGTAGACCACGGGTGCTTCCAGCGCCACCACGTTGCTCGTCCCCTCGACGTTGACGCGGTGAGCAACTGCGGGTTTCGACTCCGCCTCGTCGACCTTCGTCCAGGCCGCGGCGAGGAGGATGAGCT
>DASZCE010000314.1:0-2173 GCA_035943455.1 Gaiellaceae bacterium
CCTGCGCCGGGCGGCCGCGAGCTCGCGCCAGGCCCGCGCTAGGCCGGCGCGACGCCTGGCCTGGTCCTCTCCCGCGAACGAGTCGAGGAGCTCGAGTTGATACGCGGGGCGCGCCAGCCGGCGCTGCTCGAACTGACCCGACATGCCGACGAGCACCTCCCCAGCGGCGCCAACGTCTTCTCGCGCGGCGGCGCGACCCCACGCGTACGCACGGGTGCGCCCGTCGCCGAAGATCCGGCGTGCGAGCACGACGCCCGGCTCGTCCGCAGGGCGGAGCGCCGCCAGCGCCTCCAGCCCCTCCTCCTCGAGGAACCCATCCGGGACCTCGAACTCGGCCTCGACATACGCCTCGTTCCCACCCGGCCCGATCGCCGTCGCGTCCCCCTTCGCCCCGAGCAGCAGCCCGATTGCCTGGGCCAGGACCGTCTTCCCCGCGCCGGTCTCGCCCGTGATCGCGTTAAGGCCACCGGAAAACTCCAGGTCGGCGTCCCGGATCAGGACCAGGTTCTCGATGCGCACCCGTCGGAGCACGGCCTGCAGGGTACGCAGCGGTCAGGACGCGAACGTCTCGCGATAGCGCCGGAAGAAGGTCGATTCCGGCAGCGTCGCAAGCAACGTGCGAGCTTGGCCGAGCTCGACGGAAACGGCATCGCCCTGTGCGAGCTGCCCGACCTGATGGCCGTCGACGATCATCGCGACCGGGACGTCGACCGTCTCGTTTCGGACCCGGAGCTCACGGCTCCGCGGAACGACAAGCGGTCGCGCGTGGAGCGAGTGCGGGGCGACGAACGTGATCGCCATCGCGTCGAGGCCCCAGACGAGCACCGGGCCGCCGCTCGAGAGGTTGTACGCCGTCGACCCGGTCGGTGTGCAGCAGATCAGGCCGTTGCAGGGGATCGTCCCGAGGTCTTCGGCGGCGATCGCCCAGCTCAGCTCGACCATCCGGCCGAGCGACCCGCTCTCCGCGACGACGTCGTTGACCGCGACGTGGCGCTCGTCGCCGAGCTCGGCCTCGAGCGTCGGCAGCTCGATCGTGACGAAATCGCCTTCGAGCGCCCGCCGCAGGCCGCCCTCGAAGTCGTCCTTGGGCACGCCGGCGAGGAAGCCGACGCGGCCGAAGTTGACGCCCAGCACCGGGACGTCGCGGCCCAGAAAGCGCTTCAGCGCTCGGAGCATCGTCCCGTCGCCGCCGAGGACGATCCCCAGCTGGGCGTCGTCGTCGTCCGTCAGCTGGACGCCTGCGTCCGCGGCGAGCTGCTCGACCTTCGCACGCGCGTCGGCCAGCGTCTCGGGCCGGCCGTGCATGACGATCGTCGCCCGCTCAACCGACGGCATCGTTGATCCAGTCGTCGAGCTCCGGCGGGAGCTGCGGATTCGGCCGGTGGACGAGGTGCAGGAAGAACTCGCGGTTCCCCTTCGGGCCGGGAAGACCCGAGTCGGTTACGCCCACCGTCGCCGCGTCCCACTCGAGCGCGGCCTCGGCGGTCCGCTGCAGCACGTCCCGGTGCACCTCCGGCGAGCGGACGACGCCGCCCTTCACGTACTCCCTCCCCGCCTCGAACTGCGGCTTCACGAGCACGACCGCCTCCCAGCCCGGCGCCGCGAGAGCAAGCACCGGCGGCAGCACCTGCCGCAGCGAGATGAACGACACGTCGCAGGTGACGAGCTCCGGCGCGAGGGGAAGCTCCGTCAGATGGCGCGCGTTCACGCCCTCCATCACCGTCACCCGTGGATCGTCCCGCAGACGCTCGTGGATCTGCGCGCGGCCGACGTCCAGGGCGATCACGCGCGCCGCCCCGCGCTGCAGCAACACGTCGGTGAAGCCGCCCGTCGAGGCACCGACGTCGAGCGCCCGGCGCCCCGCGACCTCGACCCCGAAGCGCTCGAGCGCATGCTCGAGCTTCTCGCCGCCACGCGACACGAACCGCGGAGGTTCGGTGAGCTCGAGCTCGACGCCGTCGTCGACCTGCTGTCCCGCCTTGTCGAACCCGCGCACCCGCCCCGCCATCACGAGCGCCTGCGCCTGGGTGCGAGACTCCGCGAGTCCGCGCTCGACGAGCAGCACGTCGAGGCGCTTCTTCATGGTGCGTAGGCTAAAGGCGTGGCTCTGCGGTACGCGCTCGCCCTCGTGGCGGCTCTCGGTCTGCTGCTCGCCGGCGCCGCACGGCCGGCG
>DASZCE010000315.1:0-10730 GCA_035943455.1 Gaiellaceae bacterium
AGGTCTACGTGCTCGTCGGCGACGGCTCGTACCTGATGCTCTCCAGCGAGATCGTCACCTCGATCCAGGAAGGGCTGAAGCTGACGATCGTCCTCGTCGACAACCACGGCTTCAACTCGATCGGCTCCCTCTCCCGCTCGCTCGGCACGGACGGCTTCGGCACGCACTACCGCTACCGCCGCAACGGCTCGATCGGGCTCGACAGCGAATCCTCTCCCGCCCCCGCGCTCCCCGTGGACCTGGCGGCGAACGCGGAGGCGCTCGGCGCACGGGTGATCCGCTGCGAGAGTGTCGACGACCTGCGTGCCGGCCTCGAGGCGGCGAAACGCTCCGAGACAACGACCGTGCTGACGATCGAGGTCGACCGCTACGAGGGCGTGCCGAGCTACGAGAGCTGGTGGGACGTGCCCGTTGCGGAGGTCTCCGAGGTGGAGGCGGTGCGAGCCGCGCGCGCGGCTTATGAGAAAGCTCGGAGCCGCGAGCGGACGCTGTGATCGAAGCGGTCGTGATGGGGCGGGTCGGCATCGACCTGTATCCGAACGAGCTGGAGACGCCGCTGTCGGAGGTGCGGACCTTCACGCGCTTCGTCGGCGGCTTCGCCGGCAACCTGTCGACCGGACTCGCCCGGCTCGGGGTGCGGACGGCGATCGTGTCCCGCGTCGGAGACGACGGGCACGGCGAGTTCGTCCGCAAGTGGCTCGGCGGCGAGGGCGTCGACACCCGCTTCCTGCGCACGGATCCCTACTGGCTGACCCCGCCGACGTTCTGCGAGGTGTGGCCGCCGGACAACTTTCCGATCCTCTTCTACCGCCGTCCGACGGCGCCGGACTGGCAGCTCGTCGCCGAGGACTTCGACGAGGAAGAGGTCGCGAATGCCGAGCTGCTGTACGGCACCGGCACCGGGCTGGCGCAGTCGCCGAGCCGGGAGACGACGCTGGCCACGCTTCGTGCGCATCGTGGCCTCACGATCTTCGACCTCGACTGGCGGCCGTCGCTCTGGGACGACCCCGACGCGTATGCGCAGTTCGCGGGCGCCGCGGTGGAGGCGGCGGACATCGTGATCGGGAACGAGGAGGAGCTCGCCGCGGCGCGGCTTGGCCCCGTTCCCCACCTTGTCGTGAAGCGCGGCGAGCGGGGGGCGACGATCTACGAGGACCGCGAGGAGACCGACGTGCCCGGTCATCCGGTCGAGGTCGTGAACGGCCTCGGGGCCGGTGACGCCTTCGCCGCTGCACTCGGCCATGGGCTCCTCCGCGGGCTCTCCCTCGTCGAGGCAGCGCGCCGCGGCACTGTTGCGGGCGCGATCGTTGCCTCGCAGCTCGCGTGCTCGGAGGCGATGCCGCGCCTCGAGGACCTCGAAGCGGCGCTCGTTTGACCCCGATTGACCGAGCTGCTTCTCAAAGCCGGTGAGTGGAGCGGGGTCGCGCCCGAGAGAGCCGGCTGGCGCTATCTGTCGTTCCGCGTTGAGACAGGCCCATTTGCGGCCGAGACCGGCGAGGAGGAGATCTGCCTCGTCGGGCTCGGGGGCACGTGCCACGTGGTGTCCGAAGGTGAGAGCTGGCAGCTCGGTGGGCGTGCGAGCGTCTTCGACGGCATGCCGTCCGCGCTCTACCTCCCGCGCGAGAGCTCGTACCGCGTGGAGGGGGACGCCGAAGTAGCCGTCTGCGGGGCGCTCTGCGACCGGCGGCGCGACCCGGTCTTCATCGCGCCCGGGAAGGTCGAGATCGAGATCCGCGGCGCCGGCAACGCGACGCGGCAGATCAACCACATCGTCAAGCCTGAGTTTCCGGCGGAACGGCTGCTCGTGGTGGAGGTCTTCACGCCGTCCGGCAACTGGTCGAGCTACCCGCCGCACAAGCACGACGAGGACCAACCCCCGGGGGAGGTCGTCCTCGAGGAGACCTACTACTACCGGACCGCCCACCCCGAGGCGTTCGCCGTTCAGCGCCTCTACAGCCCACGCCACGACGTCGACGTCACGGTCACGGTCCGAGACGGCGACCTGATGCTCGTGCCGTATGGCTACCACACCACCTGTGCGGCGCACGGTTACGACCTCTACTACTTGAACGCGCTCGCGGGCGACCGGCGCTCGATGGCGGCGGCGGACGACCCTGAGCTCGCATGGGTTCGTCCCGCCTGGGAGTCGATGGCAAAGGATCCACGCGTGCCGCTCATCGCGCCGTGATCCGGGTCGCAAACGCGCCGGTCAGCTATGGCGCGTTCGAGCTCACCGTCGGCGTCCTGCCGAACGTCCCCGACCCGGACGACGTCCTCGGCGCGATTGCCGGGGCCGGGTACGAGGGGACGGAGCTGGGCCCGGTCGGCTACCTGGGGCGCGGCGCCGAACTCCGCGAGCGACTCGAGCGGCACGGGCTCGCGCTCGCCGGTGCCTTCGTCGAGCTTCGGTTCGGCGACGGCGACTACGCGCCGCTCGAGGCCACGCTCGATGCGATCGACGGATTCCACGCCAGGGCGGTCCTCTGCGACCGAGGTCCGCGCGACGGCGACGTCGACCTCGACGGCGTCCGCGCCGCAACCGAGCTGACGCGCACCCGCGGCTTCACCCCGGTGTTCCACCACCATATGGGCACGCGCGTCGAAACGACCGCGGAGATCGAGCGGCTGCTCGAGTCGACCGACGTCGACCTCCTGCTCGACACGGGCCACGCCGTGGCGGGCGGGGGCGACCCCGGGGAGGCATTGCGCCGTTGGCGTGACCGGATCGGCCACGTCCACGTGAAGGACGTTCGCCTGGAGATCCTGAGGCGCGCCGCCGACTGGGACGACGCCTGGCAGAACGGCGTCTTCTGCGAGCTCGGGACCGGCGACGTCGACCTCGGCACGTTCCTTTCCGACCTCGTCGCCGGAGGCTACGACGGTTGGATCGTCGTCGAGCAGGACCGCTTCCCGGGCGACCTGCCCGAAGCGGCGCGGGCTCAGGCCCGAAACCGCCGCTGGCTCGCCGAGCTTTAGCGGAGCCGCTGCGCGACGGCCTGCTGGACGAGCGCCCTGATCGCCGCGCTCGTCTCGGCACGCGCCTCCCTGACGGCCTAGACGCGCGTCTGCGTGCCCGATCCGGTGCAGCAGTCCCTCGGGGTAAGGCTCGCGCCGTGCTCGAAGAGCAGGTCGACCCGCTCGCCGCGTGGGTAGACGGCGCAGACGTTCCGGCTCGGGATGACGAACCCGATCCGTTCCAGCACGGGCCGAAACCGGGCTACGTGACGTGCGCCGCCTGAGCCACGACCCCGGGAAGCCACTCCCGGACGGCTGCGGCCACCGCCGGCAGGTCGGTCCGAAGACTGTGGTCGGCCGCGACCTGCACGACGGTGCGATTCGCCGCCGGCGGAGGCATCCCGAACGGGTCTCGCGTTCCCTGGACGACGAGCGTGGGGACGGCCACGTCGTCGAGCTCGTGGAGACGGCTCTGAGCGGCTGAGGCCGCTCGCCGCGGAGGCTGGAGCGGGAATGCAAGGCAGAGCACGGCGGCGGCGCCGGTTGCGGCGGCAGTGCGGCACGCCACCCGCGCGCCCAGTGACCGGCCGCCGGCGACGAGCAGGAGCCCCGCCAGCTCGTCGGCTCGCAGGCGGTCGAGAACCACCGTCCACGCGGTGTCCAGCTGGTGCGCGGGAGCGGGCGAGCGCCGTCCGGCGACGCGGTAGGGCTGCTCAACGAGCGCCACGCTGAGGCCTTCCGAAAGCGCGGCGTCCCTCACCGTCTCGAGGTCTCGCGCCGTTACGCCGCCACCGACGCCATGGCCGAGCGCGAGGACCGCGTCTGGCGACTGCGCGTGCGCCGGATAGAGATGAACGTTCGCCCGGCCGTGCGGCGTGTCGATTCCGACGATCCTCACGACGGCACCGCGCAGGCGAGCACCGGCTGCAGGCCGAAGCGCGGAAAGAGATCGGGGCGGATGAACGCCGTGATATCCGCAATCCGTTCGCCGTCGAATGTGATGACGTCGATGGCCGCGGCTGAGTAGATCCCCTTGTCCGCGTCCAGGTGGTAGTAGGCGATGGCCGCCTGGCCGTTCGCGTCTGTGTACACCGGCAAGGCCTCGGCGCAGAACTCATGAGCTTCCTTGGCGAACCCGGCGATCGTGTCGCGACCGCGCCACCAGGCGGCCCACGGAGGCATCGAGAAGACCGCGTCCTCGGCAAGGAGCGCGCGCACCCCTTCGACATCGCCCCTCGCCCAGGCATCGACGTAGGCCTCGACGAGCTCGCGAATGCGCCCATCCCCAAGTGAGCGCAGCGTCTCCTGCTGGCTCCGCTCCGGGCGCCGCTCCTCGACCGACTTTCGCGCCCGCTGAAGCGCGCTGTTGACGGACGCGACGCTGGTATCCAGGGACTCAGCGACCTCGCGCGCGGAGAAGCCGAGCACGTCGCGGAGGATCAGCACGGCACGCTGCGTGGCCGGCAGGTGCTGGAGGGCGGCGATGAACGCGAGCTCCACCGCCTCGCGCTGCTCGTAGCGCGCATCGGGGGCGTCGGGCCCGAGCCCCTCGCTGGGGAAGGGCTCGATCCACACCGACTCGACGAGCGGCTCTCCGACGTCGGCTCCAAGAGGGCTCGATGGACCCGCGTCGATCGGCAGTGTCCGCTTCGGCCGCCGCGCGATCATGTCGCGACACACGTTCGTCGCGATCGCGAAGAGCCAGGAGCGAACCGCGCTTCGTTCTCCGAACCCCGATAGGCCGCGCCATGCGCGCAAGAGAGTCTCCTGGAGCGCGTCGTCGGCGTCGTGCACCGAGCCGAGCATTCGGTAGCAGTGGGCGCGGAGCACCGAGCGGTGCTCGTCCACGATCGCACGAAATGCCTCCTCGCCGCCGGCGCGGGCGGCGGCGAGGAGGTCTCGCTCGGCGAGCGATGCAGGCGTGGTCACAGCCATCTCACAACGTTAGACCGGTACAGCGGCCGGAACTCATCGCTTCATAGGGAACTGGACGGCGGACGCGGGTTACCCCGCCTCCGCCGTCCTCTACCCTCAGGCCTCGCTCGGCTCGGGGGCGACCTCGACGCCCCGTTCGCGCTTCTCGCCGTCGTGCGGCGGCTCGATCGTGACCTTCGGAAGCAGCCGATCTAGCCAGCGTGGGATGTACCACGCCTTTTCGCCCAGCATCGTCAGGAAGGCGGGCACGAGGGTCATCCGCACGATCAGGGCATCCGTGAGGATCGCAACGGCGAGCAGGAGCCCGAACTCCTTCGAGATGCGATCGGCGGTGAGGATGAAGGCCGCGAAGACGGTCCCCATGATCAGCGCCGCGGCCACGACGACGCGGCCGATCGCCGCGATGCCGTGCTCGACCGCCTCGCGCGTCACGAGACCGTGGACATGCTCCTCGCGGATCCGGCTCATCAGGAAGACCATGTAGTCCATCGAGAGGCCGAAGAGGATCGCGAAGGCGATCGGCGGCACGAAGGTCTCGATCGGCCCGGTCCGGTCGAGGCCGGTCAGGCTCATCAGGTGGCCTTCCTGCACGACGAGCGTGAGCACGCCGAAGCCGACGAAAGCGGACATGATCGTCGTGATCGCCGCGGTCAGCGAGATCACGATCGACCGGAACGCCATCGCGAGCACGATGAACGTGACGCCGATGATGTAGAGCAGGAACAGCGGCAGCCGCTCCATGATCCGGTCGGCGATGTCCTTGAATGCCGCCGTCAGGCCGGAGACGTACGCGACGGAGTCGCCGCCTGCCACAGCGGCCGGAATCACGTCATTCCGCAGGCGGTCGACGAGGTTCTCGGTCGCCTCGTCCTGCGGGGCGGAGTCGGGCGTTACGAAGACGATGGCGACCGTCTTCGGGTCGTTGAACTGCGGCTCGCCGGCCGACGCGACGCCCTCGAGGTTGCGGACACGTTCGTAGATCCGCTGCGGCGCTTGCCGGTCGCCGTTCACGTCGACGACGATCGGGATCGGGCCGTTGAAGCCCTTGCCGAAGCCCTCGGCGAGCAGGTCGTACGCCCGCCGGGCGGTCTGCTCCTTCGGCTGCGTGCCCTGGTCGGACGCGCCCAGGTGAACCAGGCCGGACGTCGCGGCCAGCCCCAGCATCAGCAGCAGCACGACCACGAACACCGGCTTGGCATGGGCCGTCACGAACCGGCCCCACCCGGCGACCACAGTCTTCTCCCGGGCCGCCTCCGAGTCGTCGATCCTGCGGAGGAACGGCACCTTGAGCCTGTCGACCTTGTGGCCGAGCTTCGCGAGCACTGCGATCAGCAACGAGTTCGCGATCAGCACCGTCGTCAGCACGCCCAGTGCTGAGCCGATCCCGAGCTTCGTCACGAAGTCGAGGCCGAAGAAGGCGAGCCCCGTGACCGAGATCGCCACGGTGAGACCCGCGAAGAGCACCGCGCGGCCGGCAGAGGCGCCGGCTTCGGCGGCGGCGTCGCGCGGCGACAGCCCGTCGTGCAGGAGCTGCCTGAAGCGCGTGACGATGAAGAGGGAGTAGTCGATGCCGACGCCGAGGCCGATCATCGAGACGAGCAGCGGTGTGATCGTGTTGATGTCGGTGAGTCCGGCGAGGATGAAGAGCAGGAAGAAGGCCGTTGCGACCGCCGACAGCGCGAGCGTGATCGGCATCGCGACCGCCACGAAGGTGCGGAAGACGACGACCAGCACGATCAGCGCGGCGAGCAGGCCGAGCAGCTCCTGCGTCCCCTGCTCGATCGGCGGGAACTCGGCCTCACCGTTGTACTCGGCGGTCACGCCGGCCGGCTCGACCATCTGCCGGACGGTGTCCTCGACCGCGACGACGCGGTCGCGATCCTCCTCGTAGATGACGCGGTCGAACTGCGCCTCCGCGTAGGCGATGCGCCCATCGTCGGAGAACGTGTCTTTGCTGAAGGGGTTGCCGACGCTTTCGAGGCCGGCCTTGCCCTGCGGATCCTTGCCGGTCGGCTTGAACTCGGATGTCTTCAGGCGCGCGATCGCCCGGTTGATCGCAGCCTTCCGCTCGGGAGTGTCGAGCCGCTGACCTTCCGGCGCGGCGAAGACGAGGTTGAGGACGCCGCCCTGCTCTTCCGCGAACTGGGACTCGATCAGGTCGGTTGCCTTCTGCGTGTCCGATCCCGGAATCTCGAACTCGTCCTTGAGGCTGCCGCCGACGGTCGCAACCAGCGCCACGAGGACAACGACGATCCCAAGCCAGGTGACGATGACCCGCCATGGGTGCGAAGCGTTGGCCCGCGCCCAGCGCGCGAGCGCGCCGGTCGAGAGCCGTTGGTGGGCGGCGCGACGTGTGGCCATGGGCTCTGAAACGCCGGCCGCCGGCTGACCATTCCCTTCAGGTTCTCCGCTGTGGTCTTTCATGCAGCTCCCTCTTTCCTCGTTTTGCTGTCTTCCTTACAGACGGGTTGAAGTCCGAGAACTCATCGGTCCCACCATTCGCAGGCGGCCGACGAGCCCAGCGCACTGCTCCCCCGGCCCTTGGAGCGCTCGCGGTCGAGTGCGACCGCCGCACGACGAGTCAGACGGCGAGGATCTCCCGGACGGGGAGGAGTTTGGGCGGGCGCGACGATAGCAACGACGGACCAGTCGCCGGGAGCGGCGAGACTTGGCCGATGCGTACCGCTGCCATCAGCTTGGCCGTCGGGCTCGTGCTCGCCGACTCCTCAATCGCCGTGCTCGCCCTTCCAGCGCTCTATCGCGAGCTGGGTGTCGACCTCGCCGACCTCCACTGGGTGCTGACGACGTTCAACGTCGCCCTCGCGCTCGCTGCGATCCCGGCCGCGCGCATCGTCCGTTCGCTTCGCCCTGGGCGCGCATTCGCGGCCGGGCTCGTCCTCTTCGCGCTCGCCTCGGCCGCCTGCGCCGCGGCGCCGAGCTTCGGTGCGCTCCTGGCCTTTCGCGCGGTCCAGGCGCTGGGCGGTGCCGCCGCAGTCGTCGCCGCCCTCGAGCTCCTTCCTCCACTTGTTCGCTCTCGGACGAGAGCGGTCGCCGTGTGGGTCGGAGCCGGCGCGGTCGGCGCTGCGGTCGGGCCGGCGGTCGGCGGCGTTCTGACCGAGGTGATCTCGTGGAGGGCGGTCTTCGCGGTTCAGGTGCCGCTTGCTCTCGTCCCGCTTGGATTCGTAGGAGGCCTGAGGAGCACGGTCGTGCCGACGCCGCGATCCACCCGCCTGCGCATCGCGCCCAATATCGCCCTCGCCCTCGTCTCTGCGGCGCTCGCGGCTCCGCTGTTTCTCGTCGTGCTGCTCCTGGTCGAGGGCTGGGGCCTCTCGCCGATCGCCGCGGCTTCCGTCGTGAGCGTGCTGCCACTCGCCGCCGTCGCCACGGCACCGCTCGTCCGTCGCGTTCGCGGCGTTCGCGAACGGGCCGCAGCGGGAGCGATCCTCGTCGCCGGCGGTCTCGGTGGGCTTGCGCTGCTTCCCCGGGCGGGCTGGGTCTGGACGCTGGCGCCACAGGCGCTCGTCGGGGCCGGGCTCGCGCTCGCGATCACCGCAGTCACCGAAGCGGCTCTCGCCGGTCGCGAGACGCCGGTGAATGCCGGGATCACGATCGCAGTCCGCCACGCCGGCGTCGTCCTCGGCCTGCTGCTCCTGAGCCCGGTGCTCGTCGCCGATCTCGACCGCCAGCGCGGAGCGGCAGAGCGGGCGGGAACGGCGCGCCTGCTCGACGCGCCCGTGTCACCGAGGACGAAGATCCGGCTTGCCCGCGCAATTGGTGACCGGCTGGATGCGACGCCCGGCCGGATCCCGAAGCTGCAACCCGCTTTCCGCTCCGTCGCCTCCGACGCCGGCGAGCGACCGGCGCTCGCGAAGCTCGAGCACGATCTCGACGACGTGGTCGACCGAGCGGTCACCTCCACGTTCACTCGCCCGTTCGCCTTGGCCGCGGCTCTCGCCCTCGCCGCGCTCGTCCCGATTGCGCTGCCGAGAAGAGGCCGAGGATGAGCGGCAGGGCGCTCTTGGCGGCAGCGACTGCAGCCGCCGTCCTGCTCGCCGCGGGATACGCGGCGCTCGGCGGCGGCCGTTACACGCCACCCAGGACCGCGGCCCCCTGCGATCAGCGCCCGTCGCCGCCGGCGAGCGGGATCGAAGCGCTTGTCTCACAGCTCGCGCTCGTGGCGCTGGACGGCGCCGCCTGCGCCCTTGACGTCTCCCGCGAGGAGCTGACGCTCGCGTTCTTCAGCGACGCCGAAAGCAACCGCCTTGCAGCGAATAACGATCTTGCGCCGACAGACGTCGAACGCGCGGTGCGAGCGGGGCTCATGCGGGCCGTCGAGGATGCGAGGCGCCGAGGAGCGATCGACGCGGCCACCGCCCGTCTTGTGGCCGCTGTCGTCGCGCTCGCGCCGCTGAAGAGCGTGGTGGAAAACCTGCCGATCGTGAAGGAGAGGTCACCATGAGCCAGCACGTGGCAATCGTCCCGGAATGAACCGCTCCGCGCGGAGCGCTTCCACGACGAGCGCAGCCGCGACAAGCGCGGCGATCGCTCCCACCTGGGCCGCCGCCCCGAGCTCGGTGCCGAGCGGGATCGTCAGGAGCGTTGCGACACACGCGACGAGCCGGATCTGATTCAGCGCGAGGCCCAGCGTACGCCGAAAGCCGACGTCGCACGCGATAAAAAGGCTGACGCCGACCGCAAGACCGACGGCAATCCAGCCGCCAAGGGGGTCGTACGGGTCGCCGATTGCCTTCTTGAGCCCCGCCGCGACCGCGACGACGCCGAGGAGGATGCCGTAGTGCCAATACCCGAACGCGATGAGCGCGAGCTGCGGCCGTTGCTCCGGCGGGGCGCCGTGGAGGGCGTGCTCGATCGCGGTCTCATCGCTGAAGTAGAGCCACCAAAGGGCAGCGCTCAGGGTGAGGGAGAGGAGTGCGACCAGCACGAGCCCCCCGTCCAGCGAGAGGCCCGCCGCGCCCGCACCGATCACGACGATGGACTCCCCCAGCGCGACGATCACGACGAGGGCGTGACGCTCGACGAAGTGCGACACCGCGATCACGAAACCCTCGACGGTCGTCAGCGAGGGGGTGACCCAGAGGAGAGCGCCCACGAGCGTCCAGATGATCCATTGCGCGTCCCCACCGAGCGCGCCGCCGACCAGGACAAGGGCAACGGCGGCCAGGTTGAAGGGCACGATCCGGAGAATGGCTCGCACCTCCGAGACCGAGGCGCCGCGCGCGTACATCACCGCGTGCAGGAAGACCACGACGAGGTAGCCGAGCCCGAACGCGAGCCCGTCGCCGTCGTAGGCGTCGGGGATCGCGAGTGCGATGACCAGGAAGCCGGCCATGCCTCCGATCAGGAGGAGCCGAACCCGAAGCCGTTCGGTCGCGATCGCGTTCGTCAGCCACGCGTAGCCGTCGTACATCCACCAGATCAGAAGGAGCATGACGACGACCTGGGCGACCGCTGCTGCGCCTTCTCCCCCCACGAGCACGCCGGTCAGCTGCGTGATCGTGAAGACGAAGACGAGATCGAAGAAGAGCTCGAGCGTCGAGACCCTGACCGCCCTGTCTGGTGCCGCTTCGAGTGTCAACGCTCGGCTTGCTGCGGGGCTCTAATCCGGCTTGCCGGCCATCGCCCACACCGCCAGCACGTAGGCCGCGAGGAGGACCAGCGAGAGGATCATCGTGGCCTTCAACAGGCCTGAGCCCTTCCCGGCTCTCAGCCGGTACATGCCGATGCCGCCGACGACGAGCGAGATCAGGAAGATCAGGCCGCCGAGATCGGCGACCAGAAGGCCGATTCCGAGCCACGCCGGCTCGTCGACGCCCTCGGGA
>DASZCE010000316.1:0-2677 GCA_035943455.1 Gaiellaceae bacterium
GACGTGCTCGCCGTCAACCGCTGGTCGACGGACAAGGGCGGAACGGTCATCCGCGCCGCCGTCGACGTAATCGTGGGAAACCGGCTTCGGCGCGCGGTCTCCAGGCGAATTCCGATCGTCGGCCAGGCGGCCGATTCCGAACGGATCGCGGTCCTGTACGGCGACAGCAGCGTCGAGATCTACGGCGCGAACGGGACGCGGCTACGGAGATTCACACCGAGCTCCGCCAGGGAGATCGCCCTCGGCGGCGACTACCTGCTCGTGCTGACGGAAGCGCAAACGCTCGAGGTCTACAACGCGCGAACCGGCGCGTACCTCCGCACCTGGCAGGTGCAGGCACGGAGAGCGGCAGAGCTCGACGCCCATGCGGGCGTGGCCATCTACGTCGCTTATCCGCGGTACACGCCGCAGAGCTTCAAGATTCATGCCCTGCAGCTGAAGACAGGCAAGGACGTGGTGGTCGCCACCGGGAATTTCCAGCTGCGGCAGAGTGCGGAGCTCGAACCGGCTGGTCTCCTCTACGCCAGAGATCGCCACAACCTCGTGCTCATGCCCTTCAAGCACGTGCTCGCAGCGGTCTCCTGATGCAGATCCTGGCGCGAATCGAGGCGCTTCCGCTGGCCGAGCCGTTCGTGATCGCCCGGGAGACGACGAAGACGACCGATCTGGTCTGGGTCGAGCTGGAGCACGAGGGCGTCCGTGGGCACGGCGAGGCGGCGCCGAGCGACCGCTATGACGAGACGCCTTGGTCGGCGCGCGAATACGTAGAGCAGGCCGGCGAGCTGCTTGGCGACGACCCGTTCGCGATCGACCAGATCATGGGCCGGCTGCCGGAGCGCGAGTACGCGGCGCGGGCGGCGATCGACGCCGCGCTCCACGATCTCTGCGGCAAGCTCGCCGGCTTGCCTGTCTGGCGCCTCCTCGGCCTTGGCCGTTCCGGGCCGCCGACGTCGTGGACGATCGGGCTCGGGGACCCCGTCGAAATGGCGCGGAAGGCGGAGCGTGCAGCCGGGTTCAGGAGCCTGAAGCTCAAGCTCGGCGGTCGGGACGGGCTTGACCTCGACCGCGTGACCGCAGTCCGCGACGTATGGGACGGGCCGATCCGCGTCGACGTGAACGAGTACTGGACGCTCGACGAGGCGCTCGACGCGCTCCCGCGACTTGCTGCGCTCGAGGTCGACTACTGCGAGCAGCCGTTACCAGCCGGCGACCCTGCTGGTCGCCGGCTGAAGGAAGTCTCTCCCATACCGATCTTTCTGGACGAGGATTGCCACGTCCTCAACGACGTCCATGACTGCGCGAGGCGCGGTCATGGAATCAACATCAAGCTCGCGAAATCGGGGGGGATCCGGGAGGCGATTCGGATGGTCCACGCCGCCCGCGCTCTCGGCCTCGACGTGATGCTCGGCTGTATGGTCGAGTCGGGCCTCGGGATCGCGGCCGCGGCGTCCATCGCAAGCCTCTGCGACCACGTCGACCTCGACGGCAACCTGCTCCTCGCCCACGATCCGTGGCCTGGCGTCCAGCTCGTCGACGGCGTCCAGCTGCCATCAGAATCTCCAGGCCTTGGAGTCGAAGAAACGGTACCTAGTTCTCGCTGAGGCCAAGTCCGGCGACGAGCACTACGGCAAGACGATGCGCGGGATCGTCCACTACGGGCCGCATCCCGTGGTCGCGATCCTCGACTCGACGAGGGCGGGGGAGAGCTACGCGGGGATTCCGATCGTCGCGACGGTCGAGGAAGCGCTCCCGCTCGGCCCGACCACCGCCGCCGTGGGCGTCGCCACGCAGGGCGGCCGCTTTCCGCCCGCGTGGCGGGAGCTCCTCAAGGACTCGATTCGCAGCGGCCTGGATCTCGAGAGTGGCCTCCACGAGCGCATCAGCGAGGACGCCGAGCTCAGCGCGCTCGCTCTCGAGCACGGCGTCGAGCTGCGGGACCTGCGCAAGCCCCCGGCCGACCTCAACGTCCCGACCGGCGAGAACCTCAGGGTGCCGGCGACGATCGTGCTGACCGTCGGCTCCGATTGCGCGATCGGCAAGAAGACGGTCGCGGTCGAGCTCGACCGCGCGGCCCAGCGCCGCGGGATCAAGTCCGTCTTCGTCCCGACGGGGCAGACCGGGATCTGGATCGCCGGCTGGGGCATCGCAATCGACGCCGTCGTCTCCGACTTTCTCGCGGGCGCCGCCGAGCGGCTCGTCGTCGAGGGCGCAGCCCGCGGCGGCGAACTCCTCTGGGTCGAGGGGCAGGGATCACTGGTGCACCCGGCGTATTCCGGCGTGACCATGGGCCTCATGCACGGTGCCGCGCCTCACGCCTTCGTCCTCGTCCACAAGGCGAGGGCGACACACACGGAGGGGTATCCCGACCACCCGCTACCGCCGCTCCCCGAGCTCATCGAGCTCCACGAACGGGCGGCGCTGCCTTTGCGGCGCGCGAAGGTCGTTGGTCTTGCCTTGCACACCGGCGGGCTCGAGGAGGGCGAGGCTCGCGCAGAGATCGCACAGATCGCGCAAGAAACGGGACTGCCGGTCGACGATCCGGTCCGGTTCGGAGCGGATACTCTCCTCGACGCCGTCCTGGAACGAACAAGGGGTCTTCGATGAAACACCGGCTCGCGGTCATCGCCTCCCTCCTCGGAGCCCTCGTCGCGCCGTCGCCGGCGTTTGCGGATCTTCC
>DASZCE010000317.1:0-2286 GCA_035943455.1 Gaiellaceae bacterium
GGATGGTGCAGCTCGGGATCGTCAACGCGCAGTGGGACAGCAACTGGACGTACACGTTCCAGGGCGCGATCCTGTTCGCCGCGGTCATGCTCAACACGTTCATTCGCGCCCGCGTCGCGAGGAGCAAGGTGACGTGAGCGACGGCGCCGCGAACGGTAGGCACCTGCTCGAGGTCGAGCGACTCTCGAAGTACTACGGCAATGTGGTCGCCCTGAAGGACATCTCAGCTCACGTCGACGCCGGCGAGGTCACCTGCATCCTCGGCGACAACGGCGCCGGCAAGTCGACCTTCATCAAGATCCTCTCGGGCGTCCACCAGCAGGACGCGGGGCGCGTCCTCGTCGAGGGCGAGGAGGTGAGCTTCTCGTCGCCGCGGGAGGCCCGGGCCCGGGGGATCGCGACCGTCTACCAAGACCTCGCGATGGTGCCGCTGATGTCCATCTGGCGGAACTTCTTCCTGGGCGCCGAGCCGCGAAGGGGGGTCGGGCCGTTCAGCTGGTTCGACAGTGCGAAGGCCCGGCGGATCGTCCGTCGGGAGCTGCGAGAGATGGGCATCGACATCCGCGACCCCGACCAGCCCGTCGGCACGCTCTCGGGCGGCGAACGGCAGTCGGTGGCGATCTCGCGCGCCGTCCACTTCGGGGCGCGCGTCCTGATCCTCGACGAGCCGACCTCGGCGCTCGGCGTCAAGCAGGCGGGGGTCGTGCTCAAGTACATCCTCCAGGCGCGGGATCGCGGCGTCGCTGTCATCTTCATCACGCACAACCCTCACCACGCGTACCCGGTGGGGGACCGGTTCGTGATCCTGAACCGCGGCCAGAGCCTGGGCAACTTCGCCAAGGCCGAGATCGACCGGCAGGAGCTGGTGCGCCTGATGGCCGGCGGGCGTGAGCTCGCCGAGCTCGAGCACGAGCTCCAGGCCGTCAAAGCCGAGCTCTGAATGGCGTCGGTCCGGCTCACGGCGGCGCAGGCGCTCGTCCGCTTCCTCGCGCAGCAGCACGTCGAGCGGGACGGTGTCGAATACCGGTTCTTCGGCGGCTGCTTCGGCATCTTCGGCCACGGCAACGTGGCGGGGATCGGTGAGGCGCTCTACGAGAGTCCGGAGCTCATGACCTACTACCAAGCCCGCAACGAGCAAGCGATGGTGCACACGGCGGCGGGTTACGCCCGGATGAGGAACCGACTCGGGACGCTTGTGTGCACCACGTCGATCGGCCCGGGAGCGACCAACCTCGTCACCGGAGCGGCGCTTGCGACGGTCAACCGTCTGCCGGTACTCCTCGTCCCCGGCGACGTCTTCGCCTCCCGCCGTCCGGATCCCGTGCTCCAGCAGCTGGAGGTGCCGTGGCGCGGCGATGTGTCCGTGAACGATGCGCTACAGCCGGTATCCCGGTACTTCGACCGGATCCAGCGACCGGAGCAGCTGATCCCAGCCGCGCTCGCAGCGATGCGCGTGCTCGTGGACCAGGCGGAGACGGGCGCCGTGACGTTGGCCTTTCCTCAGGACGTTCAGGCCGAGGCGTACGACTACCCGGCGGAGTTCCTCGAGGTGAGGGTCTGGCACATCCCTCGGCCGCAGCCGGACGGGGACGCACTCGCCGCCGCGGTCGAAGCGATTCGCGAGGCGCGGCGTCCTCTCATCGTCGCCGGCGGCGGCGTCATCTACTCCGAGGCGACCGACGCGCTGCGGCGCTTGGTGTCCGGAACGGGAATCCCGGTTGCGGAAACGCAGGCAGGCAAGGGTTCAATGCCCTACGACGACCCGTCCGCGCTCGGCGCGATCGGCGTCACGGGCACGCTTGCCGCCAATCGGATCGCCGCCGAGGCCGACCTCGTCATCGGGGTCGGGACGCGCTGGAGCGACTTCACGACGGCATCGAAGACGATGTTCGGTGCGCCTGACGTCCGGTTCGTCAACGTCAACGTCGCCGACTTCGACGCGGCGAAGCTTGGGGCACTGCAGCTGGTCGGCGACGCACGTGCGACGCTCGAGCGTCTCGCGGAGCTCCTGCGCGGCTACGCCGTCGACCGCACGTACAGAGACGAGGCCGCGCGGCTCAACGCCGACTGGGAGGCGGAGGTCGTGCGTCTGTATGGACTCGGCCACTCGCCGTTGCCCGCGCAGAGCGAGGTGATCGGCGCCGTGAACGACGCTGCCGAGGCCACCGACATCGTCGTTTGCGCTGCCGGGTCGATGCCCGGCGACCTGCACAAGCTCTGGCGCACGCGCGATCCGAAGGGCTACCACGTCGAGTACGGCTACTCGTGCATGGGCTACGAGATCGC
>DASZCE010000318.1:0-3622 GCA_035943455.1 Gaiellaceae bacterium
TTCAACGTCGTTGATTTGACGCTCCCGGACGACGAGTCCGCCGCCGCACGCCTGTGGAGCGAGTGGCGGTCCGACGGCGTCATGATCCGGGAGGAGACGCCGTCGTTCTGGGCGCTAGAGCAGGAGTACGTTGGCCCGGACGGCGTCGAGCGCCGGCGCCGCGGGCTCGTCGCCGCCCTCAGGCCCGAGCCGTACGAGAACGAGGTCGTCCTGCCCCACGAGCGGACCCACGCGGGGCCCAAGGAGGGCAGGCTTCGGCTCCTCCGCGCGACCGGCGTCCACTTCGAGCCGATCTTCCTCCTCTACGACGGAGCGCCGCCCTACGAGCACCCAACCGGGCCGCCGGAGATCGAGACCGAGGGAGCGAAGCTCTGGCGGATCGGCGGTGACCGGGTCGAGGAGGCCTTTGCCGACAAGCAGCTGCTGATCGCCGACGGGCATCACCGCTATGAGACGGCGCTCGCCTACGGAGCCGAGCTCATCCCCGTCGTCCTCGTCTCGACCGAGGATCCCGGCCTCGAGATCTTCCCGACACATCGGGTTGCGGAGCAGGTAAACGGTGCCACTCCAGGCAACGCCGACCTCGTGAGCGCGCTGGCGGCGCTCGAGGCGGAGCCTCGCAGCCGCGCAGCAACGGTTCTCTATCGACGCGACGGCCGAGCCGCCGTCGTCCACGGGCGTTCGGGGGAGCTAGACGTCCAACTGGTCGAATCGCTCGGACCCAAGGGGGTGACGTACACGCCGTCGGTCGAGGAGGCGGTCGCCGCCGTAGACGCTGGGCGTGCGGCCGGCGCCTACATCGTGCGACCGACGCGGATCGAGGACGTTTTCCGCTTCGCGAGGCGCGGCGAGCCGCTGCCGCAGAAGACGACCTACTTCTACCCGAAACTCCTCTCCGGCCTCTTGTTCTACGCGGAGTGACGCACTGGCTCGAGGTCTGCCGCGCCGCCGCGGCGGACATTCGGGAAGTGCTGGACGAGCTGCCGTCCCGGCGCGAGCGCGAGCCCGTGTTGGCAACCGGTGTCGGTGGGGACGAGACGACGGCGATCGACGAGGCGGCCGAACGCGCGGTGGTAGCGCGGCTCGAGGCCCTGCACCGTCAGGGTGAGGACTTCCTGCTGGTCTCGGAGGAGCTCGGCGAGCGCGCGTTCGGCGAGTCCGAGACGCGCGTCGTCGTCGATCCGATCGACGGCTCCGTGAACGCCAAGCGGGGCCTGCGGCACTTCTGCCTCTCGATCGGGATCGCCGCCGGGCCTTCGATGGCAGACGTGAAGTTCGGCTATCTCTACGACTTCGGCTCGGGCGAGGAGTGGACGGCGACAAGAGGCGGCGGTGCGCAGCTCGACGGGAAGGCGCTCGGGGACGTTCGGCCGAAGGACATGGTCGAGGTCCTCGTCGCCGAGGGAACGCTCTCGACCTCCGTTGCTGCGAAGGCACACGAGCTGGCCGGCTTCGCGAAGCGATTCCGGATCATGGGCTCGCTCGCGCTCGCGCTCTGCCAGCTGGCGGCGGGCCGTGTCGATGCTGTCTGCTCGCTGAAGCCTGCGCGTGCCGTCGACGTTGCGGCCGCGCAGCTCGTCGTCCGCGAATGCGGCATCCCGATCGGCTTCGCCGGCGGTGAGCCCTGGGACGCGGCGCCGCTCGATCCGTCGCCGCAGTCGCTCGTCGTGGCCGCCCCGACGGAGGAGTTACGGAATCGACTGGAGGAAATCCTCCGTATGTGAGCGATGTACGCATCGGCTGCTCGGGCTGGAACTACGCCCATTGGCGTGAGCGCGTCTATCCAAAGGGACTCCCGCCGAAGCGCTGGCTCGAGCACTACGCCACGCTGTTCGACACGGTCGAGATCAACAACACCTTCTACCGGCTACCGGCCGTCTCGGCCGTCCGGGGATGGGTCGAGCAGACGCCGCCCGGCTTCCTGCTGACGGTCAAGGCGAGTCGCTACCTGACCCACATCAGACGGCTCACCGACCTCGACGGCGGCGTACGGCGGTTCTACGAACGGATCGAGCCGCTCGCCCGCTCGCCGAAGCTCGGGCCGGTGCTGTGGCAGCTCCCGCCGACCTTCAAGCGGGACGACGAACGGCTTGCCTCCGCGCTCACGGCGCTGCCGAAGGGTCGCCACGCGTTCGAGTTCCGAGAGCCGAGCTGGTACGTCGAAGAGGTATACGAGCTCCTGCGGGGGCACGGCGTCGCGCTCGTGATCCCGGATAGCCCGAAGTACCCGTTTCGGACGCTCGAGCTCACGGCCGACTGGACGTTCCTCCGCTTCCACCACGGCTCGCGCGGAAGGCGCGGGAACTACTCCGATCGCGAGCTCGCAGAATGGGCCGAGCGGATCGCCGGCTGGCGCGACGCGGGGAACGAGATCTACGCCTACTTCAACAACGACTGGAACGCCTATGCCGTCAGGAACGGGCTGAAGCTCAAGGAGCTGCTCGGCGTCTGAGGCGGATCGACGCCGCGATGGCGGGCTTCGCCCGTCCTCCGTCCATACGGCAGGCGCCACAAGGCTGCACGAGTCAGGCGCCAGAACACTGGCCGATGCGACGCGTTGCCACGGTCCTCTACTTAGGCCAGTCGGGTAGAGCCTGTTACCCAGCGACTCTTTAAGCTCCCGCTCCGGGCCGCGTGTAACACCTCTACGTCCGCGCGACATAGTTGGGTAGTGGACGGCGAGGACACCGCTCGCTTCGAACAACTCTTCCGCGCGCATTACGCGCGCGTTCTGGCGTACGCGCGGAGGCGCGGCGCATTCGACGCGGAGGAGATAGCGGCGGAGACCTTCCTGGTGGCATGGCGTCGGGTGGAGGCAGTTCCCGGCACCGAGTTGCCGTGGCTGCTGGCTGTCGCCCGTCGCGTCCTCGCCAACCAGCGCCGGCGCTCGGCAACGCAGGAGCGAGCCGTCGCCGGCGCGGCCGCCGAGCGACAACGCCACACTGAACTCGACGCCGGGGTAGACATGTCGCTGCGCCGGGCGCTGCTCCAGCTCAGCGAAATAGACCGCGAGCTGCTGACGCTCGTTGCCTGGGACGGGCTTTCACCCGCCGAAGCCGGTCGGGTACTCGGCCTGTCGTCAGTCGGCGCACGCGTCCGGCTGCACCGGGCGCGGCGGCGCCTCCAGGTTTTGCTTCGACTTCCGACCGCAAAGGAGCCACGATGGAAGACAACCGGGTGAATGTTCTACAGCGCCTTGCGGCCGCCGATCCAGCGCTTCACGCGCCGGAGGTCGACGAAGCCGATATCGACCGCGTGCTGGCCGCCATCTTGGCGGAGCCTCGGCCCCATAGGCGCAGCGGGTGGCGGCGAAAGCGACTCGTCGTCGCTGCGGTGGCCGCCATTGCAGTTGGCCTGGCTGCGCCCGCCCTCGCCTTCGACGAGGTCAGGTCGTTTCTCGGCCTCGGCGCTGAAACGCCGGCCGTGTTGGAGGAGTCGAGGCTCCTGGTCTCTGCTCCCGTCGCCGAGGGCACTGTCGCGCGCCTGTGGGCGTCACCGTCGAAGCTCGGCGGCGAATGCCTCTTCGCAACCTACGGACCTCCGGGGCCAGTCGAACGCGCACCGGACATGAGCGGTGGCGGAGCTTGCAGGGACCCGCCCATGTCGTCCGACGGACCCATGT
>DASZCE010000319.1:0-10615 GCA_035943455.1 Gaiellaceae bacterium
GCGGTCGAGGAGGCGATCTTCTTCCACACCGTCGCCCGCGAGAGCCAGGCCGATTTCCAGGTCAAGGGGGCCGAGGCCTTGACCGAGCACTACTCGATGCTCGGCCCCGAGGTCACGACGGGTCCCGACGGCGAGACGATCGCGGGGAAGAACGACCGGCTGATCCGGGAGCTTCTCTCCTTCGACGCGGTGATCGTCGCCGGCCAGGCGAAGAGCCACTGCGTCGCCTGGACGATCGACGACCTGCTGGAGGGGGACGACGCGCGCGAGCGCGCACTGGCGCCACGCACATACCTGCTCGAAGACTGCACGTCGCCCGTCGTCGTGCCCGGGATGGACTACACGGAGGAGGCCGACGCAGCGTTCGAGCGCTTCGCCGCAGCAGGGATGCACGTGGTCCGCTCGACGGAGCCGATCGAAAGCTGGCCCGGGATTCCGGCGCTCGTCAGGTAACGAGCGCGAGCCGCTCGTTCGGGCGGTACCAGCGGCCCGCCTTCGCCGACGGACGGCCGTCCGTCAGCACCACATCGGCGGTGAAGTCGTTCTCGCCGCGGATCAGTGCCGAGCCGACCCCGTACGAGTCGACGGGGACGCCGTACGCCTCGAACCCGCGAATCCGCTCGGCGTTCATGCCACCGGAGACGACGATCTTTACGCGTTCGAAGCCGTCCTGGTCGAGCGCCTCGCGCACCTTGCGCACCAGGCGCTCGTTCACGCCCCGGGGATCGAAGTCGCCGAGCTCGTGCCAGAGCGAGCGGTCGACGAGCGTCCGCGACGTGTCGAGGCGAACGCCCCAGAGGCGATCGCCGAGCGCGCGGGCGACCTCCAGGGCGGTCCGGACGGAGTCGTTCTCGAAGTCGACGAGCACGACGACGTTGACGTCCGAATCGACGCGTTCGGCGAACTTCGTCGCGGCCAGCACGGTGTTGCCGCCGTACGAGCTGATCAGCGCGTGCGGGACGGTTCCGATTGCACGGCCGCCCCACCACGACGCGTTGGCCTCGGTCGTGACGCCGATCGGGACACCGATCTTCGCCCCCGCGACGTACGCGGCGTGACCGTCACCGGTCTGGACACGATGGTGGTCGTAACGCGCAGGCATGAAGATGATCGGCTTGCCGTTCGCCGCCTCGACGACGCGCTTCACGTTCGTGGCGATCATCGTCCGGCGCGCGAGCACGCCCAGATACAGCGTCTCGAGATGGGCGAAACCCGTGTAGTCGCCCTCGATCGTCATCACCGTCTCCCAGGGCGAGATCTCGTCCCCTTCGTAGAGCGCATGGACGGTCAGCCCCTCCCAGTCGTCCGAGCAGAGCTTGAGGATCGCGATGGCCTCGTCGATGCCGGCAAGCAGCGCGTTTCGCTTCTGGAAGACCTGCATCACGACACGCGGATGCCGGCCGTCCGCGAGCAGGACTCGACGCGTGTGGTTGAAGTACTCGTCGGTGTAGTACCCCTGCCGCATCTTCTCGACCGGCAGCTCGAAGATCTCGGCCGGCAGGCGGGTGCCTCTCGTTCCGACGGTCACTGGACCTCCGCCTCCAGGCGCAGGCACTCGGCCAGAGCGGTCTCGGCCACCTCGAGCTGCTCTGGCGTCGGCTCCTCGGTCGCAAGCCGGTGCTGGAGCTCGTGTCCCGGTTTTGCCAGCAGCCTTGCGATCCGGCTCTCGGGGTGGCGGGACATCCAGCCGAAGATCTCGGTCGACGTTGCGAGCGCGCTCATGGAGGCGGCAAAGCGGGCCGCGCCGCGGAGGTGTGGGGGCGCCTTAGCGGCGAGCGTGTTGCCGGCGGCCATCGTCACGAGCAGGGGGCCGACGAGGTGTGAGCCGCATCGCTCGTGTTCCTTCTCCCGTGGCTCGCCGTGCTCGTAGCTGCCGATCGAGATGTGCTCGGCGCCGTGGTAGGCCGCAATCGTCGTGCCGCGTAGCGCGACCGCGGCAGGCATGAGCGAGGCGAGCCCAGCGACGAGCTCCTTGGTCGCAGGTGTCAGTGCCGACCGCCGAACGAGCTGCGTCGCTGCCGCCCCGACGGCCATCGCAGCCACGACGGCCGGCCGCTCGAACGGCAGCCGTGCCTCGGGCAGCCTCCGCCGGAGCTCAGGAAGCAACGTGAAGATCTCGGCCACCCGAGCCGGGCCGCGCAGGAGCGGCTGCTCGATCGCCGCTGCCCGAAACCGCTTCAGTCCCGAGGCCTGCTTCAGCGTTCCATCCGGAAGCCGTACGGCGCACGCCCACGCGTTCGGCCCGTGGACGAGCACCCCGTTGGCGAGCGCCATGCCGCCGAGCCTGAGCTTCTCGGTCGCCACCGGAGTTACGGTAGCGAGACGATCGCTTCCGCCGCGTAGCGGAGGAAGCGCACGCCGAGCTCGAGATCGGCGACTTCGATTCGCTCGTCGGCGGAGTGGATCAGCCGCGCCGCGACCTCCGGCTCCATCGAGCGCATCGGGAAGAAGCCGTACGCCACGGTCCCGAAGGCGTCGCGGACCCAGTGGCTGTCGGTGAAGCCCGAGAGGAGCAACGGCACGGTATGGGCCTCCGGTTCGATGTCGCCCACGAACGACTCGACGACATCCCACAACGGCGAGTCGACCGGCGACCGGGTGCCGCCGTGCGCCTCGATCCACTCCAGGTCGTAGTCGGCCCCCTCCAGCAGCTCCGCAAGCTTGCGCTCGACCTCCTGTTGCGTGTGACCGGGAAGGATCCGGCAGTCGACGGTGACCTCGCAGCGGTTCGGGATCACGTTGCGCTTCGTGGAAGCGGAGATCATCGTCGGCGCGAGGGTCATGCCGAGGAGCGGCTCGACGATGTCGCCGGCCATCGGGTGGATCGAACGCGCGGCGGTGACAGCCTCCGCCGAGTCGGGGACGGCGCCGCAGACGGCCCGGAGGAACGCCGCAACCTCGGGCCCCAGCTCCGGCTCGTCGCGGAAGCCGCCCAGCCGCTCGATGATCGGGGCTGCCTTCACCAGCGCGTTGTCGGCGATCCAGGGCCGGGAGGCGTGGCCGCTACGACCCCGGACGACGAGACGGAACGGCGCGCTCATCTTCTCCGCGGTCGAGCAGATCCAGAATGCGCGGCCGCCCAGCACCAGGCGGTCGCCGCCGCCCTCGTTGATGCAGTACTCGGCGCGAACGGCCTCGGGATGTTCCTCGACGAGCCACTGGAGCCCGAAGCCCGCCCCGACCTCCTCGTCGGCGCAGGCGGCAAAGATCAGGTCGCCCGCTGGTTGGAAGCCCTCTCGCGCAAGCGAGGCGATTGCGACGGCGCTCGCCGCCGCCTGCCCCTTCATGTCGAGCGCGCCGCGGCCCCACACCTGGCCGTCGCGCAGCTCTCCTGACCACGGATCGAGCTGCCACTCGGCGGGATCGGCCAGGACGGTGTCGGTGTGCGAGAGAAGCAGCAGGCGCGGCCCCTCTCCGTTGCCCGGGATGCGCGCGACCAGGTTCGCCCGTTCGGGCACCTTGGCGTAGAGCTCGCAGTCGACGCCGTGCGCCTCCAGGTACCCGCGAAGATGCTGGGCCACCCGCGTCTCGTTGCCGGGCGGATTGACGGTATCGAGCCGAATCAGCTGCTGCAGGAGGCTCGCTGCCTCGTCCCGCAGTGAGACGGTCGCCACTACTTCCGGGTGCCGACCGTAAGCAGGTACGTGCGCGAGAACTCGATCCGGCCGTCTGTTCGCGACCGCTCGTGCAGGTCGACGAACGCTCGCTGGAGCTCCTCGCGCTTCTCTTCCTCCAGCGAGTCGGCAAGCGTCTTCGTCGGTCCGTACTCGGCCGAGAACAGCTGCCAGACCGACTGCCCCGACTCCGCAACGAGCACGGAGTCGCCGCGATCGAACGCCAGCTCGAACGCGTCGGCGAGCAGATCGCGGACGTAGTCCTCACGACCCCAGTCGAACTGGTTCCCGACGCCCGGCGGCGACGGCGGTTGGAAGGGCCGCATCACCTCGAACATCTGCGCAAGGCCGGACTCCGGCGTCCAGCAGACGAGGGCGATGCGACCGCCCTGCTTCGTCACGCGCGCCAGCTCGCGTGCGACCGCCTGATGATCGGGCGCGAACATGATCCCGCAGGTCGACGCGACGAGGTCGAAGCTCGCGTCCTCGAGCTCGAGCGCTTCGGCGTCGCCGGTGCGGTAGTCGATCGCGAGCCCGCGTTCGGCGGCGCGTTCCCTCGCCTGCTCGATCAGCGCAGGCGCGATGTCGACACCGACCACATCGGCGCCCGCGGCGGCAGCGAGCTCGGCGACGGCGCCGGTCCCGCACGCGAGATCGAGCAGCCGCTGACCGGGCTGCGGATCCAGCCGCTCGATCGCGACTCGGTGGATGTCGGCGATCGTCTCGGTGACCCCCTGGTAGGCGCCCGAGCTCCAGACGACGGCGTGGCGCTGCTTCAGCTCCTCGAACGGCACGGCCCGCGGAGCATACTTCCCGCAATGGCCGATCTTTTCTCAGACGCGGCCGAGCAGCGGCTGCCGGACGTCGCCCCGCTTGCGCTGCGGCTGCGGCCCCGGCAGCTGGACGAGTTCGTCGGGCAGGAGCACATCCTCGGCGAGGGCTCGGCGCTGCGACTCGCGATCGAGGATGACCGCGTGTGGTCGATGATCCTCTACGGGCCGCCCGGAAGCGGCAAGACCACGCTCGCGCGGATCGTTGCGAACCAGACCGGCGCGGCGTTCGAGGAGCTCTCGGCAGTCGCGGCTTCGGTGAAGGACGTCCGCGAGACGATCGCGCGGGGACGAGAGCGCCTCGGCGCGTCCGGCCAGCGGACGATCCTCTTCCTCGACGAGATTCACCGCTTCAACAAGGCGCAGCAGGACGCGTTGCTGCCCGCGGTCGAGGAGGGGATCGTCACGCTCATCGGCGCGACGACCGAGAACCCGTATTTCGAGGTCAACTCCGCCCTGCTTAGTCGGCTCCAGCTCTACGAGTTGGAGCCGTTGAATGAGGCTGACCTCACAACGATCGTGAGGCGTGGAGTCGAAGCCGTCAACGTCACAGTCCCCGACGAGATCGTTGCGCTAATCGTGCGACGGTCGGGTGGCGATGCGCGGAACGCCCTCAACATCCTCGAGCTCGCGGTGCAAACGGCAAGCGCCGAGGGCACTCCGGTCACGGAGGAGCAGGTCGAGGACGCCGCCCGCAAGCGGCCCCTCGTCTACGACAAGGGTGGTGACGCCCATTACGACTTCATCTCGGCCTTCATCAAGTCGATGCGCGGCTCGGATCCCGACGCCTCCCTCTACTACCTGGCGGCGATGCTCGAAGGAGGAGAGGACGCCCGCTACATCGCACGGCGAATGATCGTGCTCGCGTCCGAAGACATCGGCAACGCCGACCCGCGCGCGCTCCAGGTGGCGGTCGCCGCGGCGCAGGCGGTCGAGCATGTCGGACTCCCCGAGGCCCAGCTGAACCTCGCGCAGGCGGCCATCTACCTCGCACGCGCACCGAAGTCGAACGCGGTGATCGCGGCGCTGCGAGAGGCCCAGAAGGATGTCCGCGACCACGGTCACCTCCGTCCGCCGGCGGCGTTGCGCGACACGCACTACTACGGCGCAAAGAAGCTCGGCCGCGGTCGCGGCTACATCTACCCGCACTCCGATCCGCGTGGATTCGACGTCGACAACCTGCCCGACGAGCTGCAGGGCCGGCGGTACTATCGTCCGTCCGGTTCAGGCGAGGAGAAGGGGGACGAGGATGGCGGTTGAGCGCAGCGCAAGGGCGACGTGGGAAGGCGATCTCATGGAAGGGTCAGGCGAGGTCTCCACGGCGAGCGGCGTCATCCGCAATGCCAAGGTCACGTGGAGCGCCCGCGCGGTGGAGGCTGACGAGAACACGAGCCCCGAGGAGCTGATCGCGGCGGCGCACGCGACCTGCGTCTCAATGGCACTCGCCAACGGCCTCGCGCAGGCAGGAACGCCGGCGAAGCGGCTCGAGAGCGATGCAACCGCAACGTTCGACCAGACCGACGAGGGGTTCCGGTTGACGACGATGGACCTTTCGATCCGCGGAGAGGTCGAGGGTCTCGACGAGGAGGGCTTCCGGCGGGCGGCGGAAGAGGCCGCGGAGAACTGCCCGGTCTCGCAAGCTCTCAAGGGGAACGTCGAGGTCGCCCTCGAAGCGTCCCTGGCGGGCTAGTTCGAGCCGCGGAGGCCGCGCTCCGCGGTCGGAGCGTCGAGAGCTCCGGTGTTTCCGAGAATCTCGTACGTGGACCGCCAACCACTTCGGTGTCGTTCCGGACCCGATGCGCTAGGGTCGCGCGCGTGGCCGATCTGCGGAGCGTGCCGGCCGAGGCGCCCGTCAACGTCGTGCTGGTAGACGACGACAAGCAGTTCGTCGAGGGGCTGCGAACGATCGTCGACGAGGAACCGACCCTGTCGGTGGTCGGCGTCGCTGAAAACGGGCTCGAGGCGATCGAGCTCGTGGACGAGCTGGCCCCCGAAGCCGTCGTCATCGACCTCCACATGCCACTTCTCGACGGCGTAAGCGCGGTCGCACGCATACGGAACGACCATCCCGGCCTCTGTCTGATCGCGATGACGGCCGATCAGGCTTCAGACCTGCACGCGGCCGTCGCCGATGCGGGCGCCGACGTCGTCCTCATGAAGGACGAGCTGCCCGAGGTGCTCTCCGCCCGCATCGCCGCTGCGCGCGGGCGTCAGCGGGCCGTGATGTAGTCGGTCAGATACTGGATCTCGAAGCTCTGCTGCTTCGACTTGAACTTGACGACGTCTCCGATCGAGAGGAGACCGACGATCTCGCCTGCCTCGACGACGGGCAGATGCCGGATCCGGCGGTCGGTCATCACAGCCATGCACTCGTCGATGTCCGTCTCCGGCGTGACGACGATCAACGGCGACGTCATGACCTCGCGCACGGCGGTCTCCTTGTCGTCACGGCCCTCGAGGGTCATGCGGCGGAGGTAGTCGCGCTCGGTGAAGATGCCGCTGATCTTGCCGCCCTCGTCGGTGACGAGCAGCGAACCGACGCCTGCCTCCACCATCCGCTTCACCGCCTCGAAGACGGACGCGTCGGCCTCGATCCGGAGGACGTCGTGGCCCTTGTCGGCGAGGATCTCCTTCACACGGTTCATCGGTGGCATGCGTAGCTTAAGGCGGTCGCGGCAACGCTGGCCGCCGATGCCGGCGTCGGCTCGCCTTCCGTCTGGTCGATCGGGTCATGCCTCCACGAGCGGAGGCGGCCTTCGATCGAGGATGGCGAGGGCCGGAATCGAACCGGCGACACCACGGTTTTCAGCCGTGTGCTCTACCGACTGAGCTACCTCGCCCGCGGAGGGAGTGTAGCCGGGTACAACCGGATCCGGTCTTTACAGAACCTGGTTCCGTAAACGACGCCGCGCCGGCGCGTTCCCGCATTCCACGCCGTTGCCAGCCGGTGTTCTTTACAGAACCTGGTTCCGTGAACGCCGCGGCCTAGGCGAAAAAAGAGACGTCCGGACCGGTGCTACCGCGTCGCGAACGTCTCTCTTGCCTCAAAGCCTAGTGCCGTTTCCCCCGACGGGCAACCACCGCGACGCCGCGCGCGGCGGCAAGTTCCGCAAACTCCGAGAAACCTCGGCGTTCCAGCTCGCGACGGAGACGGTTGGGCTCCACCCAGATCGGCGTCTCGGGGCCCGACGAGAAGGCGAAGATCACCCACCCTCCCGGACGCAGCACGCGCGCGACCTCGTCGACGAACGGGATCATGTTCTGGTGCGCAACGAGGTCGAATGACGCGTCGTCGAACGGAAGGTTGGACGCGTCCCCTTCGACGAACGAGATCTCGGGAGCAAGCCTCCGAGCCTCTGCAAGCATCGCCGGCGAAACGTCCACTCCTACGACCTCGGCGGAGGGAAACCGGTCGCGAATCGCCCGGGCCCCGGCGCCCGTTCCCGTGCCCACGTCCAAGGCCCGGCCGACAGGATCCGGGAGCCGCTCGAGCGCCGCCTGGTACGAGGCGAGCGTGTCCTCGAGCCGCATCGCATCCCAGGTCGGGGCGAGCCGGTCGAACTGCCGACGCATGAAGGGGCGGAACAGCGGCCACAGGCGCGGCTGCCGCACGACCGCGTTGGTCGTGAAGCGCGCGAACCGTCGGCCGAGGACGTCCGCTAGCTGAGCCGTAAACGCACCTCCATCCCCGCGCGAATTCCGAACGTCTCGGCGGCGTTGCCGCGCGAGATCGCAAGCGCGATGTTCTCGTAGGCGTCCTCGTAGAGGATGATGTCTCCGGTCCGCGCGTCGGCGAACGTCGTTGCCACAAGTGCATAGAACTGTTCCATCGCGACGTCGACCTCAACCTGGCGTCCGGGCACGATTCCGAGCGGCTCGAGCTGGCGGGCGTGAACGTTGAGCTGGATGTTGCCGAAGCGATCGACGTAGAGGCATGTCGCGCGCACACGGCGCTCGCCGATCTCTGGCTGCGGGAGCTCGGGGCGGACGAGCGTCCCGGCGTCGATCGCGGTTCCGAGCTCCGCCGGATCGAGGCCGAGCGACAGGTGGGCGGCCGCCGGCGAGAAGATGTCCCGGCCGTGAAACGTCGCAGACACGGGCTCGAGCGCGTAGCGACGGTTGGTGATCTCGAACGCGGCTTCGACGCCGCCAAGCCGCTCGGCCGCCGGAATCAGCAGTCCGTTGTCCGGTCCGACCAGTAGTCGGTCATCCGCTCGAATCGCGAGCGCCCGTCTCGGCGTGCCGACGTCCGGATCGACGACGGCCATGTGAATGCCCTCCGGCATGTACGGCACGGTGTTCGCGAGCACGAGCGCGCCCTGGAGGATGCTCTGCGGCTCGATCCCGTGCGTGATGTCGATCACGTCCGTCGCAGGAGCGATGCGCTTGATCACCCCGTGGCACGTCCCGACGAAGTCGTCCTCCAAGCCGAAGTCCGACAGGAACGTGATCACCATCGCAGGGACGCTAACGCGTCGAGCAGCCCGGCGACGTCGTGCGTCTTCGCCTCTCGGACGACGCGGATCCCGCGCCGCTCGGCCGCCTTCGTCGTCTCGGGACCGATCGAGACGGCCGGAAGGTCGCGGTCGAGGGCGGCGAACGCCCTCGCGGCGGACGGCGAGGCGAGGACGACCACATCCGATTCGGGAATGCGCCCCGGGCGCAGCTCCCGCGTCCGATAGAGCGCCACGAACTCGGCGTCGAGCTCTTCGACGAGCAGGCGACGCGCCGACTCCGCCCCCGCGAACAGCACGCGCCCCGCCGGGCGTGGCAGGGAAGCGAGCAAGCCCTCCTGTGTCGACTCCGCCGGGATCAGATCGGCGCCGCCCAGCGCGGCTGCCGTCGCGCGCCCGATCGCCGCCACCTGCTTCGACCGGCCCCGTCCGCGCCGCCTCAGCTCCCGCGCGCCCGCCACGCTCGTCACCACCAGCCAGTCGTATCCGTCGAGCTCGACCGGCTCGTCGCCGAGGGGCTCGACTGCGACCAGCGGCTCGACGACGACCTCGTGCCCCTGCCGGGAAAGCGCCTCCGCGAGCTCCTCGTTGCGACCCTCGGGCCGCGTCAAGAGCACCTTCACGGCACCAGCGCAATCAGTTCGGAGGCCACCGCACGCGGATCCTCCCCCGAGCGGCGCTCGACCCAGCTGCCGTCCTCGGCGGCAACGAGCGCGGTGAGGATCGTGCCGTCGTGGTAGGCGGCCACGGGGGCCAGGCAGCCTCCGCCGACCGCGGCGACACATGCGCGCTCGGCCTCGACACGGCGTCGCGTCTCGGCGTCGTCGGCCGACGCCACCATCGTCTCCTCTCCCGCCCGAACCTGGAGCGCCAGCGCGCCTTGCCCCGCCTCGGGCAGCAGCTCCTCCGGCGTGAAGCGGCGATCGATCTCATCGGCCAGCCCTAGCCGGTCGAGTCCGCAAGCCGCGAGGAGGACGGCGTCCAGACCCCGCTCACGCCGCTTGCGCAGGCGCGTATCGATGTTCCCGCGCAGGGGCTCGATCCGGAGCTCCGGCTCGAGCGCCAAGAGCTGCGCGCGCCTACGAACCGACGCCGTACCGATCCGCATGCCCGGGCGGAGCTCGGAGACGCCGCAGAGAGCATCGCGCGGATCCTCCCGCGGCAGATAGGCCCCGACGACGAGACCCTCCGTGTCGCTCGAGGTCATGTCCTTCGCCGAGTGGACGGCGACATCGATGCGCCCCGCGAGCAGTCCTTCCTCGAGCTCCTTGACGAAGACCCCCCGGCTTCCGATCTGGCCGAAGGGCTTGCTGCGGTCGCGGTCGCCGGCCGTGGTCACCGGCACGAGGGCGAACTCGACCCCGGGCTGTCGCAGGCGCTCGACCGCGAGCTCGGCCTGCTTCAGCGCGAGCCGGCTACCCCTCGACCCGATTCTCAGAACCACGGCGCTCGGCGGCGGCGGCTGCCTCCTTGAGACGGACGATCGGCTCGTGCAGGAGCTTGTTCACGATCTGGCTCGTGAGCGAGTCGACGGCCGCTCGCTCACGCTCCGGCAGCTCCGCGAGCCAGCCGCTGGCCTTCGCGAGCTCACCGCTCTCGCGCGGTGAGAATCCTGCTCACGCGGCCGGAGGGTCGCAACGAGAAGCTCGCGGTCGAGCTCCGGCGGCTTGGCCACGAAGTCACCTGCGAGCCGCTGATCGCCCTCGAGCCGCTGGGC
>DASZCE010000320.1:0-6374 GCA_035943455.1 Gaiellaceae bacterium
CCGCGATCGCGCTCGATCCCGCGATGACGGAGCTCGTCGGCGACGACGGGGCGTACAGGTTCGAGGGCCGGACGGCGAGGCCCGAGCAGCTTCCCGACTTCTGGGCCGGGCTCCTCGACCGCTACCCGATCGTCTCGATCGAGGACGGTGCGGCGGAGGAAGATTGGTCGGCATGGAAGGCGATGACCGACCGGCTCGGCGAGCGAACCCAGCTCGTGGGGGACGACCTCTTCGTGACGAACGCCGAGCGTCTGCGCCGTGGTATCGACGCTGGCGTCGCCAATGCGATTCTGGTCAAGGTGAACCAGATCGGAACGCTGACGGAGACGCTCGAGACTATTGAGCTCGCCCGCTCCGCGGGCTACGCCTCCGTCATCTCCCACCGCTCCGGGGAGACCGAGGACACGACGATCGCGGACCTGGCCGTCGCCACCAACGCGGGCCAGATGAAGACCGGCGCGCCGTCCCGCTCGGACCGCACCGCAAAGTACAACCAGCTGCTCCGAATCGAAGAGGAGCTCGGGCCGCGCGCCGAATATCCCGGCTGGAATGCGTTTCCTCGTCGCTAGCGCGACCGGCCGCCCATGGCCCCCGCCCGGCGCAGCCGGCCTCCGCCGAGCACGTACGCCGCTGACGGCACGGCGCTCTCCGGCCGGGCTTGCACTGTGGCCTCCGGCGCCGCACCGCCGGCGGCGCCCCGGACGCGCTATCGCGATCGTTCCTAGCGTCCTGGCTGCGGTGATCGTGTTCGCGGCGTGCTCGGGGGGCGACACCAAGACGGTCACGATCCGCGAGACGGTCACCGAGACCTCATCAACGCCGAGCGAGACGCCCGCCGTGCTCACCGTCTATTTCCTGCGCGACCGCAAGGTGGTTCCGGTCTCTCGCGCTGTCGTCAGCGGTCCCGCGGTCGGCGCGGCGGCGGTGCGCGAGCTGCTCGAGGGGCCAAGCTCCGAGGACGGGTCCGTGCAGACGGCGATTCCGTCAGGAACGACGCTGAAGTCGTTGACGGTTCGGGGCGGCGTCGCAAGCGTGACGCTCTCGCAGCAACTGACCAACCGAAGGGCCCTCGCGCAGCTCGTCTACACGCTCACCCAGTTTCCGACCGTGAAGCGTGTCGACTTCGGCGCCGACGCGCCGGCCGGGCGGAAGGCGTTCGAAGCGCAGACGCCGGCGATCCTCGTGGAGTCGCCGCTCCCGGGGGAGTCGGTCGAGCCTGGCTTCCAGGTCAGCGGAACGGCGAACACGTTCGAGGCCACCTTCAACTACGAGCTCGAGGACGCCGATGGTCGGGTGCTGAGCAAGAACTTCGTCACTGCGACGTCCGGGAGCGGAACGCGTGGGACCTTCGAGTTCACGGTCCCGTACGAAGTCGACGAGCCGCAGGACGGGCGACTCCTCGTCTTCGAGCTGTCGGCCGCGGACGGCTCGCGGATCCACGAGTCGGAGATCCCGCTCCGGCTCGAGTGACCGCGGCCGCGACCGGTACGCTCACAACGTGGCGCTGATGTTGCCCCGCCGCACCAAGATCGTCGCGACGCTGGGGCCGGCCTCGTCGACCCCTGAGCTTGTGCTCGGGCTGGCGCGGGCGGGGATGGACGGTGCCCGACTGAACTTCTCCCACGGGACCCACGTCCAGCACGCAGAGAACGCGAGGCTCGTGCGTGCGGCGCAGGAGGAGGTCGGTCGGCCGATCGCTCTCATCGCGGACCTCCAGGGCCCGAAGCTGCGGATCGGCGAGCTCGAGCAGCCGATCACGCTGGGGGAGGGGGATGAGGTCGTCGTCACAGGCGACGCCGCCCCGGACGGGCATCTCCCGGTGCGCCCGGCGGTCGTCGGTCAAGTGCTCCAGCCCGGCCACGACGTTCTCATCGACGACGGCCTCGTCCGACTTCGCGTCGAAGCCGTCGAGAAGGGCAGCGCCCGCTGCGTCGTCGTCGTCGGCGGTCCGGTGTCGGCGAACAAGGGTGTGAACGTGCCCGGCGTGCCGGTGCCAATTCCGGCGATCACGCGAAAGGATGCGGAGGATCTCGAGTTTGCGCTCGAGCTGGAAGTCGATTTCATCGCTCTCTCGTTCGTGCGCTCGGCGGCTGACGTGCGCGATCTGAAGGCGCTGATCAACCAGGCCGGATCGCCGGCCCACGTGATCGCGAAGATCGAAAAGGCGGAGGCGGTCGACGCCCTCGTCCCGATTCTCGACGAGACCGATGCCGTCATGGTCGCGCGCGGCGATCTCGGCGTCGAGATCGGCCCGGAGGTCGTGCCGCTTCTGCAGAAGCGGATCATCCGCGGGTCGCTCGACCGAGGCAAGCCGGTGATCACGGCGACACAGATGCTCGAGTCGATGGTCCATCAGCCGGAGCCCACGCGGGCCGAGGCCAGCGACATCGCGAACGCCATCCTCGACGGGACCTCGGCGCTGATGCTCTCCGAGGAGACCGCCGTCGGCGCGTACCCGCTCGAGGCGGTCAAGACGATGGACCGGATCGCGCTCGCGATCGAGCCCAGCATCGAGTACCGGCATCAGTTTCCGCAGCCTGGCGACGAGCCGACGGTCAACCAGGCGATGTCGAACGCGGCCTGCGATCTCGCCGAGACGCTGGGCGCGAAGGCGATCCTCGTGCCGACGTTCACCGGCCGGACGGCGTCGGTCGTTGCGCGGCTGCGGCCGCGGCGGCCGGTGATCGGGCTGTCGCACCACCACCATGCGCTGCAGCACATGGCGCTCGAGTGGGGCGTGACGCCGGTCCGGATGCCCGAGGCAGCCGACGTCGAGGAGCTCTGGGCGAGCTCGCTCGCGTCGGGCCGGACGACGGGGCTCCTCGACGAGGGCGACCTGGTGGTCCTCACGGCCGGGACGGCCGTCAACATCCCCGGCACCACCGACATGATCAAGCTGGCCTACGCGTAGCACGCTGCGGCAGGAGCCTTCGGGCCCGTCAAGAACCAACGCTCATGCCGAAGGCAAAGCGACGAACGTCGCGTGCCCGCCGACGCGTGCCGGTTGCGCGCTGGGTCGCGCTGGCGACCCTGGCCGTCGTCGCGCTCCTCTACTACCGGCCGCTGAAAAGCTACCTCGAGACCCGGACGACACTGGTCGAGCGCCGCGTCGAAGTGCGGCAGCTGCGCGCGAAGCGCGACGAGCTCGCACGCCGCCTCGAGGAGGCCGACACGCCCGAAGCCCTCGCCCGGCGGGCGAGGAGGCTCGGGTTGGTCAGGCCCGGCGAGCAGCTGTTCATCGTGGAGGGGATCGAAGAGTGGCGCCGGAAGGTGCGAACTAGGATCGGGGGCGATGGATGACCGAGCCGTGGTCGAGCGGCAGCTCGGCCGTACCCCGCGCGCATTCCTGCGCGTCGCCGTCCGTTGTCCGTTCGGGGCGCCCGCCGTCACCGTGCAGGCGCCCTACGACAGCGCCGGCGAGCCCTTCCCGACCACCTACTACCTGACCTGCCGCCACCTCGTCGCGGCCGTCTCGCGCCTGGAGGCCGCCGGCGGAATCGAGCGCTGGAGCGCCGCCGTGCGCGACGATGCGGCGCTCGCCGCGAGCCTCGCCGCGGCGACGGAGGATCAGCAGGCGGTTCGCCGCGAGCTCGCCGGCGGCAGAGTCGGACAGGAGGGGGGCGCCTCGCTCGAGCTCGGGATCGGCGGGTCGGCGCGGCCCGAGAACTTGAAGTGCCTGCACGCGCACGTCGCCTTCGCCCTCGCCCGGCCCGGCTACGAGCTCGGTGAACGCATCAGCGCCGAGATCGAACCGTTGTGGCCCGATCGCTGCTGCACGCTCGAGCGATGACCTCGGTCAGCGCTGCGCGCCAGCAGTGGGAAGAGGGGAATCGCCGCCTCGAGGCCCAGGCCTCTGACCCCGAGCTCTACGTACGCCTGCTGAGGCAGCTGGAGGTGGCGACCGAAGAGCTGCGGAAGCGCGTCGGCGAGACCTTCACGCTGGCGCAGCTGGCGGAGATGTACACGGCGTCGGATCACTGGCTGCGCGAGGCGATGGAGGAACGGGCCGGAACCGCCGGTTGGCAGCGCCAGCTGTCGGTCATCCAAGACGCGGCGTTCCATCATTACGCTCGAGGAGCGACCGACTACGAGCCGTGACGATCAGCCCGACACCGCTCCGGCCCCGCGTCCGCCGCCGGAAGCGTCGCTCGACGATGCTCCGTTGGGTGATTCGCCTGATCGTCCTCGTGGTCGTCTTCGGGATCGGGATCGCCGTGGGGCAGGCGCTCGAGGACCAGCCCGCCCCACGAGAGCCCGTCACGAACATCGGAACGATTCGGCCCTGGACGCAGACGCAGCGTTGATCTAAAGAAGCACTCACAGAGCCTGCGAAGAAAGTAGAGGTTTGCTTACATTTCCCACGCCATGGGCGAAAGTGGCGGCAGAGCGCATCGACAGACGGCAGTGAACGGCGGCAACGACTGGCTCACGCTCGGTCAGGCGGCTCGGTATCTCGGCGTGGCGCAGAGCACGATCCGAAAATGGTCGGACCAGGGGCGGCTACCTGCCTTCTACACGCCTGGCGGACACCGTCGTTACAGGCAGCGAGACCTGGATGCGTTTGTCGCCGGCTCCTCCGGTGCCGCCGCTCCCGCGAGCCGCGCACGGCCGGCGCCCCTCGTGCTGATCGTCGACGACGACCCGAGGATCCGCGAGTTCGTTCGCGTCAACCTGGAGATGGACGGCTTCGCCGTGCGCGAGGCCGGTAACGCCGACGAGGGCCTCGCCGCGCTCGAGGCGGAGCCTCCGGACCTGATCCTCCTCGACGTGATGATGCCGAAGGTCGACGGCTGGGAGATGCTCCAGCGCGTCCGCGAACGGCACGGCGTCGACTCGATCCAGGTCGTGATGTTCAGCGGTCAGGTCGACGAAAACGCCGCCGATCAGGCCGAAGCCGGCGGGGCGCAGGCGTTCCTCGGCAAGCCGTTCAACCCGCAGGAGCTCGTCACCCGCGCCAAAGACCTCCTTGGCAGCTGACGCGGCTCAGAGTTCCTCCGACGCACGCAAGAGCCCCGCGACGATCACCAGCACTGCGGCGAGGAGGCTGATCCAGAGCCCGATCCCGCGGCTTGCCGGTTGGAACTCCTCCGGGATCGTGATCACCCGGATGAGCACGAGGATCGTCGCCAGCGAGCCGAGCACGATCACGACGAGGCTCTCGGGCACGGTCGCCGGCAGCTCGATCCCCGCCTGCTGCAGGAGATGAAGGGCGATCACCGCGAGCCCGATGACGAGCACGATCTTCGCGATCGTGCCGGTGTGCCAGCCGATCACGGCGATCGTCGGCTCGTCGCCGACACCGACGTACCAGCCCATCAAGGTCGAGAGGCCCAGGATCAGGCCGGCGAGCCAGGTGAGGCGCTCTCCGGCTCCCCAGATCCAGGCCACATCCGGCGCGAAGCGGTCCTCCACCTCCACGTAGGGCTCATCGGGCGGAAACGGCTCTGGCGTCTGCACCGGCGGAACGATCGACTAGAGCCCGAAGAGCGACTGCACCTGACGCCAGACGATGAGGGAGAGATAGGCCGCGAGCACGAGCAGGGTGAGCAGGACGAACCAGAAGCGCACGCGGGCGAGGCTGCGCTCCCGTACGCGCTCCTCGCGCGCGCGGCGGCGGGCCCGATGGAACCGGTACGCGCGATCGACCGCTCGGGGATCGATTGGCGGCGGCTCCTCGACGGCATCGTGGCGCCGAGCCGGCTCGGCCATGCGGGCACTATAAGCCCTGGAGATGACGGAAATGACCGCGCAGCTCGAGATCCTCGCGACGGCCGGGCGCGAGCTCACCGATGCGCGCAGCCTGGACGAGGCGCTCGCAACGCTCGCGCGGGCCGCCGCTGAGGCAACCGGCGCCACGCTGGCGGTCGTCCGCGTACCCGACGGCACCGGCGGACTGCCGTCCCGTGGCGTCTGGTCGACCTCGGCAGCCCTGAGCGCCGAGCTCGAAGGCTCGCGGCTGCTCGTCGGAGAGCTTGACGAGCATCCGGCCGAAGGCGACAAGCTCCCGGCCGCGGTCCGCCGGTTGGCGACGCGCAGCAACGCAGCGGGCGTGCTCTTTGTGCCGACCCGCGCCGACGGCCGCGTCATCGCCAGTCTCGAGCTGATGCGCCCCGGCGAACGCTTCACGCCCGAGGAGCGGATGCTTGCCGAGATCGCTTCTCAGCAGGCAGGCCTGCTCGTTCTGGCCTTCGACTCGCCACTCCGTGTGGACGGCCGCTGGACGAGCGTCTCGGCAGCGCTCGAGCTCGCCGGCCGGGCGCTCACGGCCGGGACTGAGGAGGGACGGAGCGCAGACCGCATCGCCCGGCTCGCCGCCGAGGTGACGCAGGCGTCCTCATGCCTCGTCTGGCGCCGCGAGAACGGCGATGTGGAGC
>DASZCE010000321.1:0-1741 GCA_035943455.1 Gaiellaceae bacterium
ATCGTCAACTTCGTCGAGAACCCGAACGGGATTGACGGCCGGACCGGTGCCGAGATCAGCGGCCTCGATTTGCAGGAGTCTCAGGACCTCGCAGAGATCCTCCAGATCGGCGCGCTGCCGGTCACCCTCACCCAGATCTCGAGCTCGACGGTCTCGGCGACGCTCGGCCAGGAGGCCCTGGACCAGGGACTGAAGGCCGGGGTCGTCGGGCTGATCCTGGTCTGCCTCTTCCTGCTCGCCTACTACCGGTTTCTCGGCCTCGTCGCCGTCATCGGGCTCGCGATTTACGGCCTGATCTTCTTCGCGCTGATCAAGCTGATCCCGATCACGCTCACCCTGCCCGGGATCGCGGGCTTGATCCTGACTATCGGGGTGGCGGCCGACGCCAACATCGTCATCTTCGAGCGCATCAAGGAAGAGGCGAGGGGCGGCAAATCGATGCTGAGCGCGATCGCCGCCGGCTATCGGCGCGGCATCGCGACGATCATCGACGCGAACGTGATCACGCTGATCACGGCGTTCATCCTGTTCGCGCTGGCGACCTCGAACGTCAAGGGCTTCGCCTTCACGCTCGGCGTAGGGACGATCGCCTCGCTGCTAACGGCGGTGCTCTTCACGCAGGCCTTCCTTGGCCTGTTCGGCCGCTCGCGCTTCCTCCGCTCGCCCAGGGTTCTCGGCGCCAGCCCGGAGCAGCGCGTCCGCTGGCACTTCGACTTCAGCCGCGCCAGCAAGTACTTCTTCACGTTCTCCGGGGTGATCCTGCTGATCGGCGCGCTCTCGTTCGCCACTAAGCAGCTCAACCTCGGCATCGACTTCGAGGGGGGCAGCCGGATCACCGCCGCCCTGCAGGAGCCGGCGACAGTGGACGACGTGCGCTCGACCGTGGAGGCCGCCGGAATCAGCAGCCCGGAGATCACGAAGGCGAGCAACCCGCAGCTGGGCTCGAACGTCTTCGAGATCGACTCGCAGGCGACTCCCGAGGAGATCCAGGGCGTTCAGCCCGCCCTCCAATCGCAGTACGGGATCGTCCAGAACGGCTTCGACGCCACGACCGTCGGGGCGACCTTCGGCGAGCAGGTGGCGCGCAGCGCGGTCTACGCGATCGTCTTCTCGCTGCTGGTGATCTGTGCCTACATCGCCTTCCGCTTCGAGCCGAAATACGCCGTACCGGTGATCATCGCCCTGTTGCACGACGTGCTGATCGCGGGCGGGGTCTACTCGCTGACGGGGAGGGAGATGACCAGCGGGACCGTCGCCGCCTTCCTGACCATCCTCGGGTACTCGATGTACGACACGGTGATCGTCTTCGACCGAATACGCGAGAACGTGCCGCGGCTGCCGCGGGCGACCTTCTCCCAGATCGTCAACCGCTCTATGAGCGAGGTGCTCACGCGGTCGCTGATCACCGGTCTGTCGAGCGTCTTCCTCGTGACCGTGCTCTTCATCTTCGGCGGTGCGACGCTCAGGGACTTCGCCTTCGCGATGATGGTCGGGCTCGCTTCGGGTACGTACTCGTCGATCTTCATTGCCTCGCCCGTGCTCACCCATTGGAAGGAGCGCGAGCCCGCCTACCGGCGCCGCCGCGAGCGGATCGAGGAGCAGATGGGCTACGTGCCGGCCTTCCCGGAGGAGAACGTGATCGCCCGCGTCGAGGGCGGTCCCGAGGAACCCGTCCGGGCCGAGACGCCCGTCGCTGCCACGCCCACCCCCAGCCGCTCCCAGGTACCAGGGGTCCTGCCGG
>DASZCE010000322.1:0-2516 GCA_035943455.1 Gaiellaceae bacterium
GCGCCGCGCGGACGTCGTCAGGCAGCTCGCCGTCCTCCAGGAGCGCTTCGATCAGCGCTTCGCTGTCGGCCTCGCTCAGCGGCTCGAGCTCGATCGCCGTCGCCCGGACCCTCCCGCCGCCCCAGCCGGGGCGAAGGTCGAGCAGCTCCGGTCGAGCCAGACAGAGGAGGAGGAGGGGTACGTCCCGGACCCACGTCCCGAGATGCTCGACCAGCTCGAGAAGCGGCTCCTCGCCCCAGTGGATGTCCTCGAAGATGAGGACGAGCGGCTGCGGCTCCGCGAGCTTCTTCGCCCAGGCCCGCGCCGCCCAGGCGATCTCCCGCTGGTTCCGCTCGGCCTGCACGGCTTCGAGCACACCCGAGGCGAGACCGAGCAGGTCGGCGACGGCCTCGTCCGGACAGCATTCACGCAGCTTCTCGACCGCAGTATCGAGCGGATCGTCGTCGGCGATTCCGGCTGCGACTTTCACCATGTCCGCGAGCGCCGAGTACGTCACTCCCTGGCCGTACGGCAGGGCGCGCCCGAAGAGGACGGTCGCGGACTCGAGCCCGTCGATGAACTCCCTCGCCAGTCGGCTCTTGCCGACGCCGGGATCGCCGAAGATCGTGAACAGGTGGGCGCGCCGGTCGCGAACGGCCCGCGCGTACGTGTTCTGGAGCAGCTCGAGCTCGGCGTCGCGGCCTACCAGCGGCGCCGCGAAGCGCCGTGCGGCCTGCGTGCGCTTGGGTGCCAGCACACGCCAGGCCCAGACGGGCTCCGCGAGACCCCTCGCTTCGATCGGCCCCTCGTCTTCGAGCTCGAAGCAGCCGAGCGTCAGGCGCTGCGTGGCGGGGCCGACGAGGATCCCGTTGGGCGGCGCCGCCTGCTGAAGACGCGCCGCAACGTTGACCGCCTCCCCGGTCGCGAACGTCGAGTCGGTGGAATCGACGACCACTTCGCCCGACTCGATGCCGATTCGCGCTTCGAGCCCGAGCTCGTTGACGGACTCCAGGATCGCGAGCGCAGCCCTGACCGCGCGCTCGGCATCATCCTCATGCGCCTGTGGGATGCCGAATGCGGCCATGACGGCGTCGCCGGCGAACTTCTCGACGAGGCCCCCGTGCGTGACGACGCCGTGCTGGACGCGGTCGAAGTACTCCTGCACGCGGCGGCGCGCGACCTCGGGGTCTGTGCCGGAGACGAGCGCCGTCGAGCCGACGAGGTCGACGAACAGAACGGTCGCAAGCTTGCGTTCCACGCCCATAAGTCTAGAAACGAGCGGAGACGCCGAAATCGTCCCGATTTACCAGCCGGAAAAGCTTGCGTCGAGCAGGCGCGGATATGAGGTTCGCGTACCCACCACGCGGCCGGTTATCGCGTCGAGCACGTGCATCGGCTTGTGGTCGAAGGCGACGAAAGCCCGGGATTCGAAGGTCGCGACGACGCCGAGCGCTTCACCGTCGAAGAGGTGGTAGCGGCGGGTGCCGTCGAGATCGAACGCCGTCAACCCGTCCCGGCGGTAGGAGGCGAGCAGCGTGCCGCCCGCGTATGCGGCATCCCACGCCTTTGCGTCGATCGTTCGGAGCGTCCAGTCGTTCGTGTCGATCACACGGAGACCTGCGGGCGTCGTCTCCGCCGCCTCAGCCCCGACTCGAACGGTGTCCTCGCCCCAGACCGCGAGCCTGCCGTCGCCGAGCCAAAGCCCGTTCCGGACGCCTCCGAGAAACGGCATCTTCGCCTGGGCAGCGGGCTCGAGCCAGTTGCGGAACCGCGCCAGCAGCGACCGCTCCTCAGTCGGCTCGTGATACGTCACTGCCAGCCGCTGGAGATCGACGTCCGCGACCGGCTCCCCTGCGCTGCCCACGACGAAGGCGCGATCCGCCGCCGCGAGCACGAGCGCCGGCACGTGGGTCTCTCCGACGATGTCGTATCGAGTCCCGGCCTTGATCGGGTCGAGAACGATCGTCCGAACCTCTCCGTCGGCGCCGACAAGGACGAGCCGCGCGGGGCCAAGCTCCAGTACGGGGGCGGTCAAGAGCAACAGCCGGTCGCCGGCCCGCCGTGAGCGGAGGACGTCTCCGGTTACCTCTGGCGAGGGCAACGGTTTCCGCGCCAACGGATCGAGGAGGAAGAGGCCGGCCGGCTCCCAGCCGAGGATGCGGCGTGGAGTGACCCAGGCAAGCGTCCTGACCTCCGTACTCCACGTCCGGATCGTCCGGAGGCGCTTCATACGGCGGAGGTCGATGATTCGGACGCCGTGGGCGCCGTCGACTCCGACGGCGAGCCGACGTCGGTCCGGCGAGAGCGACCAGGCGTAGGCGTGGCCGCCGAGCGCCAGCCGCCGCGAAACTGGACGGAACGATTGCCGGTCGACTCGAACGAGGAAGTCTTTTCCCCGGCCGGTTTCGATCGCGAGGACGGAGCCGCCGCTCTTGGCCGGCATGGCCTCCTCGCCGGTCGCGGCAAGCGGCGCCGCGAGCCCGAGCACAGCCAGAATGAGGAGGGCGTACCTCACGGCTCTTGTGACAATCGTAACG
>DASZCE010000323.1:0-8073 GCA_035943455.1 Gaiellaceae bacterium
GTTCGCGCCCACGCGGCGAGTCTACCACCGCCGCGCTAATCACAACCATTAGCCTGAATTATCTACGGAGAAAGCCTCGCCATGTCGATCTCGGCCTGGCGTCGTTGCCTTCTGGGCCTCGCGTCGCTGCCGTTCCCGCTCGGCGAGCTCTCCAGGATCGACGGGGCGGCGTTTGCGAACCTGCCGAGCATGGCTCAGATCGTATCCCGCGCGTGCCGATACCACGCCTGTGATCAAGGTGTTCGGCGTACTCTTCCTCGTCGCCGGCCTCAGCGTCGGCGCGCTGCTCTGGGCGCAGCAGGCGCGGGAGGTGCGCGCCGAGGCGCCGACGGCGATCCTGCAGGCCGCGACGACCGCGCTCGAGCTCAACCACCGGATCCGCGGCACGTACGCCGGCGTTGCGTTCAGCGACGTGAAAGTCGTGCGCGCCGACACGCAGTCGTACTGCGTTCAGGCGGCCGGGTACTTCGTGGCCGGCCCGGGCGGCCAGCCACAGCCCGGTCAGTGCTAGTAGATCTGGCGGAAGAGCTCCGCGATCTCGGCCGGTGAGGCCGGCCGCGGGTTCGCCTTCGCGCCGCCCCTGACCGCGGTCGCCTCGGCGATCTCGCCCAGCTCGTCCTCGGGGACGCCGAAGTCGCGGAGACGCTTGAAGCCGCCGAGGCGGGCGAGCTGCTCGACTCGTCCGGGCGGGTCGTCAGTTGCAATCGCCTTGCCGAAGGTCTCGATCGCTTCCGACGCAACGGGCTCGTTGAAACGGAGCGCCGCCGGAAGACAGAGAGCGTTCATCGCGCCGTGCGGCAGGCCGTAGCGCCCGCCGACCGCCTGCGCCATCGCGTGGCCGAGGCACAGGCCGGATCGCCCGAGCGCCTCCCCGGCGCGGGCCGCCCCTCGGAGCAAGGTCTTGCGTGGTCCCAGCTCGTCGCCGCTCGCGAGCACCGCCGCCAGCGAGCCGGCGATCAGCTCGGCGCCTTCGGCGGCGAGGCGGTCCGACTCGGCGTTGCGGCGGGGATGGTAGAGCGCTTCCGCGCAGTGCGCGAGAGCGTTCATTGCGGTTCCGGCGGCGGCCGCAGCGGGCAGGGTGAGCGTCAGCTTGGGCTCGTAGACGATCCCGGCCAGGTTCGCGCCTCCTCCTCCTCCGAGCATGTGCTTTTGCGGGTCGCGAACGCCGAAGGTTGGCGTCCACTCGGCCCCCGAGTACGTCGTCGGAACGGAGACGAGCAGCAAGCCGCTAGCCGCCGACGCTGCCTTGGCCGTGTCGATCGCGCTGCCGCCGCCGACGGCGACGATCCCGTCGACGCCCGACGGCGTCTCGATCAAGTGCGAAGGGATCTCGTCCCATCGCGCCGCCGCCTGGATCCCAAGCTCGTCCCAGCGACGAGCCGCGACGAGAAACGGCCGCGTGATCTCGAGCTCCCGCAGCAGCCCCGGAAGCTCGCCGAGGCCCCAGCGAACGATCACGGGAGCCGCTCGCGCGCGAACTCGACGAACGAGTCGGCGACGCGGCTGGGCGTCCGCCCCGTCGAGCGGACGAGTGAGATCTCCCGCGTCGGATCGAGCCCCTTGACTCGCGCAGCCGCGAGGCTGCCCGCAGCAAGCTCCGGCTCCATCGCGGAGCGCGAGATGAACGTGACGCCGTGTCCGGCGGCAACCGCCGCCTTCACCGACTCCTGGAGCCCGAGCTCGAGGCGCACGTCGAGGTCTCGAAGCCGGAGGCCGGCCTCCCGCAACTCGTCCTCGATCATCTGGCGGACACCGGCGCCTTCCTGCATGAGGATCAGCGTCTCCTTGCGGAGCTCGTCGAGCCTGACGGTCTTCCCGGCGAACGGATGGCCGGGCGGCACGGCGAGCACGACCTCGTCGCGGAAGAACGGCTCGTACGTGACGCCGCGATGCCTCGTCGTCGCGCCGACGACTCCGAGCTCCAGCTCGCGGCGTGCGACGGCGTCGATCACGTGCTGCGTATCGTTCACGACGAGCGAGATCGCCACGGCCTGGTTCGCTGCCTGGAACTGGCAGAGAAGCAACGGGAGCACGGTCGCGCCGGGACCCGTCGAGCAGCCGATCTCGAGACGGCCCCTCAGCTCGCCCTCGCCCTCGCCCGAGACCTCTTCCAGCAGCTGCTGCTCGAGCGCGAGCAGGCGCTGCGCGCTTCGGTAGAGCCGCTGCCCCGCCTCGGTCGGCTCGACGCGGCGGCCCGAGCGGTCGAGCAGACGCTGCCCGAGCCGCTTCTCGAGTGAGCGGATCTGTAGGCTCACCGCCGGCTGCGTGACGCCGAGCTGGTCTGCCGCCTGCGAGAAGCTACGCCGGTCGACGACCGCGCAGAAGGCCGCCAGCTGCCGCGTATCCATAAGCAATCATTATGCAGGACCCGCACACCCCGCTGATCCCTCCATGCGAGCGCGGTCTGCGAAATACTTCCCTCTACCACTCGACAGGGGAGAGAACATGAGGAGAGCACTACCTGCTGCGGCGGCTGCGTGTGCACTCGCCGCAACGTTGCTCGTCAGCGGCGCGTTCGCGTCGCATGGCGGGCCCGGCGTCAAGACGGCCAAGCAGCCGTTCCTGGTGCCCACGGCCGCCGGCGTTCAGGTCGACCCGATCCTCTCGGTCGGCGACATCGTCCCGACGGGCCAGACGCCGACGTACCAGATGTCGGGCATCCCGGACGGCCTCGGCGCCTATGCGAACAAGAACAACGGTCGCGGCGCCGACAAGGGACGCGGCCAGCTGCCGGAGACGTTCACCGTCGTGATGAACCATGAGCTCGGCCGCTCCTTCCCGAACAACCCGAAGGACGTCGACACGCGCATTTCGCGGCTCCGGGTCGACCGTGAAAGCCGCAGCGTCCACGAGGCCAAGTACCTCTTCACCGGCCTCGAGGCGTATGAGCGGTTCTGCTCGTCCACGCTTCGGATCGTCGGCGGCAAGCCGTTCTACTTCACGAGTGAAGAGGCGATCCCTCAGGCGAACCAGCCGCCCGGCCCCGCGCATGACGGCAGCTCGATCGTCATGAACGCGGAGACGGGCGAGTGGACGGACACCGCGCACTTCGGCCACCTGCAACACGAGAACATCGTCCCGCTTCATCTGTCGAAGTGGGTGTTCCTGACCTCCGAGGACGACTTCCGGACGGTGCCGGCCGGACAGCCGCTGATCCCTTCGTACCTCTACGCCTACATCGCCTCTTCCTTCAAGGACGCGATCGCAGGCACACAGGGGAGCCTCTACGTCTGGAAGGCGGACGATAAGGCGGAGACCGGCAACGCTACGGCGACGAAAGGCGAGTCGATCCCCGGCCACTTCGTACCGATCACACAGGCCGAGAACGCGAACGACAACACCCTCAAGGCGGCAGCGACCGCCAAAGGCGCATTCAAGTTCGACCGGCTCGAGGATGCGGCGGCCGTGCGGGGCGACGAGGGCGAGGTCTACGTCGCCGACACGGGCAAGCCACCGGTGACCTCGCGCGGACGGGTCTACCGCCTGGACATCAACCCGAGCGATCCGACGCAAGCGACGTTGACGATGGTCCTGAACGGCGACGCGCCCGACAACGACGACATCGTCAATCCGGACAACATGGCCGCCTCGGATCGGGTCCTGATGATCCAGGAGGACCGCGAGTCGGCCTTCCGTGCCGACTACAGCCGCGTGCTCGAGTACCGTTTCGCCGACGGCACACTGCGCTCGGTGGCGCGGGTCAACACGCCGCCCGGCACGCCGCCCGGCTCGAATGCCGAGAACTGCGCGGTGGTCGTAGGAGGCGTCCCGCGACCATGCCCACCTGGCCAGTGGGAGTCCTCCGGGATCATCGATGCGAGCCACGTACTCGGACGGGACTGGTGGCTCCTGGACGTTCAGGGGCACAACAGCACGGCGCCCCAGCCCGGCCCGACCCTCGTCCCGAACACTGCGACGGGCGAGAACGGCCAGCTGCTCGCACTGTTCGTCCCCGGTAGCCAGGGCAACGCTCCGGGCCACGGCGACGACGACGAGTAGACACTGATGACCGACGAGTGAGGGCCGGCGCGCGCCGGTCCTCACTCTTCTACGATCAGGCGATCGTGGAGCCGTCGTCGCTCTCCGAGAGCTTCATTCGGCGGGCGCGTGAGAGCCCGCAGCGGAGGCGAATCGACGCGGCGCTTCGCGTGCTCGACGTCGCGCTCTCACTGGTCTTCCTGCTCGTCGCGGCGATCCCGATGCTGGCGATCACCGTGGCGATCCTCGCGACGAGCGGCCGGCCGGTGTTCTACCGCGGCCAGCGTGTGGGACGCGGCGGCGAGTTCTACACGATGCTCAAGTTCCGGACGCTCCATGCGGGCGCCGAAGAACGCCTCGGGCCCTATCTCGGCGACGAGCTCGTGCGCCGCACGCGTCACGAACGAACGACCGTCGGCCGCTGGCTCCGCGCGACGCAGCTGGACGAGCTGCCGCAGCTCTTCAACGTGCTCCGCGGCGACATGAGCCTGGTCGGCCCCCGCCCGATCCGGCCGATCTTCTTCGAGCAGCTCGCCGAGGAGCTCCCGGCCTACTGGCAGCGGCTGGTCGTCCGGCCGGGACTGACCGGCTTCGCGCAGGTCCGGCGCGGCTACGAGACGTCGATGGCGGACAAGCTCGCCCACGACCTCGAGTGGATCGCGGACCGCTCGGTCGGGCTCTATCTCCGGACGCTCGCCGCTACGGTCGTCCGCGTGCTGCGGCAGTCGGTCAGCGGGGCGGTCCGACCCACGAAAGTAGAGTAGATCGGTTGGCTCGCCCGGTGACGCCGTCGAGTTTGTGGGTCGCCAGCACCAAGCCAGAGGTCGCACTTGCCTGCGTCCAAGGCTGCTCGCTGCATTGGCAAAGACAAGGGTGGGCTCTGGCGACGCGTGATCGCGGGCCACAAGCCGACATGTATCGCCGGGTGGGCCACTGATGTGTGGCATTGCGGGACTTGCGTCGGCGACCGGCGCGGCCGATCCTGAGCGGCTTCGCGCAATGAGCGCGACCCTCGTCCACCGGGGGCCGGATGCGGACGGGCAGCTCCTCGACGGTCCCGTCGCGATCGCGTCGCGGCGCCTCTCGATCATCGATCTCCGGACCGGCGACCAGCCGATCGCAAACGAGGACGGCACGGTCCACGTCGTTCACAACGGCGAGCTCTACAACTACCGCGAGCTCCGCGCGCGGCTCGAGCACGCCGGACACCGCTTCGCCACCCACTCCGACACCGAGGTGCTCGTGCACCTCTACGAGGAGCACGGCGACGCGTTTGCGGAGCGCCTGCGCGGCATGTTCGCGGTTGCCGTCTGGGACGCCCGACGGCAGCGCCTTGTCCTCGCGCGGGATCCCTTCGGGATCAAGCCGCTCTACTACCGGCTCCGCGCCGACGCGCTCGAGTTCGCCTCCGAGCTCCGCGCGCTGCCACGCGGCGAGATCGACTTCGACGCGCTCGAGGCGTTTCTCGCGTTCAACTCCGTTCCAGGGCCCTACACGATCTTTCGCGACGTGAAGAAGCTGCCCGCAGGCCACTTGCTGGTCTGGGAGGACGGCGAGGCGCAAATCTCGCGCTTCGCACGGCCCGCGCCGGTGCCGGCGGCCGAGGTGCGACACGACGACGAGAACGAGCTTGCCGAGGAGCTCCGAGCACGGCTCCGCGACTCGGTCCGCGCCCATCTGATCGCGGACGTGCCGGTCGGCGTGCTCCTCTCAGGCGGCATCGATTCCGCCGTGCTTGCGGCGCTCGCGGCGCAGGAGAGCTCGGAGCCGGTGCACACGTTCTCGATCGGGTTCGAGGAGCGCTCGTTCGACGAGCTCGACGACGCGCGGGCGGTGGCGCAGCGGTACGGGACGCGGCACGAGGAGCTCGTCCTGCGGCCCGACGCAGCGCTCCTCCTCCCCGTCCTCGCGGAGGCGTTCGACGAGCCGTTCGCGGACTCGTCCGCGCTTCCGACCTACCTCGTCTCGGAGCTCGCCGCCTCGCACGTGAAGGTGGCACTGTCCGGAGAGGGGGGCGACGAGCTCTTCGGCGGGTACTACACGTACGCCGCCGACCTCCTCGCCCCTCGGCTCGGCGGCGTCGCCGCGATCGTGCGTCCCCTCGTCGAACGGCTCCCGACCTCGACGAGGAAGGCGAGCCTCGACTACAAGGCGAAGCGGTTCGTCCGCGGTGCCGGTCTGCCGCCGCTCGAACGGCACCACGCCTGGAAGGAGATCTTCTCCCCAGACGCACGCGCAGAGCTGCTCGGACGTCCGTCCAGCTTCGACCCCGTCGACGTTCTCAGGATTCGCTATGCCGAGACCGAGGGCGCAGAGCTCCTCGCGCGGCTGCAGGACGTCGACCTGGGCGTCTACCTCGTCGACGACCTGCTCGTGAAGACCGACCGCGCTTCGATGGCGCACTCGCTCGAAGCCCGCGTGCCGTACCTGGACCCGCTCGTCGCCGGGCTCGCCCAGTCGTTGCCGACGCGGCTCAAGGTGAGCGGCATGCGCAAGAAACGGCTGCTGCGGAAGGCGGCGGAGCCGTTGCTGCCGCGACGGATCGTCTCCGGCCGCAAGCGCGGCTTCTCGATTCCCGCGGCTGCCTGGCTGCGGGGCGACCTGGAGCCGTTCGCGAGGGACGTGCTGTCGGCGGAGACGCTGCGGCGACAGGCGTTCTTCCGGCCCGAGCCCGTCAGGGCGCTCATCGACCGCCACGTCGCCGGCAAGGAAGACGTTTCGCGGCAGCTCTGGGGCCTGCTCGCCTTCACGCTGTGGTACGAGCGCCACGTCGAGCGGACGCCGGGCCCGCTGCGAGAGTCACGACTCGCGGCCACGGTCGCTTGACCGATCTGCGTCCCTTCGAACTCGGCCACCCGCGCACCGAGCTGCGTCGGAAGCTCGTCGCCGCGGTGCTCGCAGGGAAGAAGACGTCAACCGCCGGACTGGCCGAGCCTGGAGAAGCGGCTCCCGAGCCGGGAACGCGATACGTGCTCAACGACTACGACGACGAGCCCGTTGCGATCGTCGAAGTGACCGAGGCCTCGATCCTGCCGGCGCGAAAGATCGATCTGCGGTTCGCGCAGGACGAAGGAGAGGGGTTCGAGTCGGTCGAGGACTGGCGTGCGGCGCACGAACGCTTCTTCGAACAGGAGATCCGGCCGGACACTGCGATCGCGGCAATCCGCTTCAGGGTCGTGGAGCGGCTTTGAGGGTCTGGATCGACGTCACTGCGCCGGCGCATGTGCTGGTCTTTCGCCCCCTGATTCGCATCCTCCGGGAGCGGGGCGCGGAGGTCGAGGTCACGGCACGCAGCTACGCCCAGACCCTCGAGCTTCTCGAGCTCCACGGCATCGAGGCCGAGGTCTTCGGCCACCACGGCGGTCGCTCGCGGCTCGGAAAGGCTCGCGCGCTGACGTCGCGGCTGGGCGCCCTGCGCCGCTGGGCCAAGGGCCGCCGGTTCGACCGAGCGCTGGCCCACGGCTCTCACGAGCTCACCATCACAGCCCGCCGACTCGGCATCCCCAGCTCGACCACGTTCGACTACGAGTTCGCCTGGCTCCAGCACCAGCTCGGCCTCCGCGCCGCGACCCTCGTCGTCGTCCCCGACGCGATCCCGCCCGAGCGACTCGAACGCTACGGAGTGCAGCCGCCAAAGCTCCGGCAGTACGAAGGCCTGAAGGAGGAGTACTACCTCGCCGACTTCGAACCGGACCCCACCGTGGCGACGCGCCTCTCGGTCGATCCTCGTCGTCTGCTGGTCGCCGTGCGCACACCCCCGGACGTCTCGCTGTACCACCGCCGCTCGAACCCACTCTTCCCGCAGGTGCTCGAGCATCTCGGGCGGCAGGACGGTCTACAGGCCGTCGTTCTGCCGCGAACCGATGAGCAGCGCGAGTACGTGCGGTCGCTCGGCCTTCCCGCCGTCGTCGTGCCCGACGAGGCGGTCGACGCGCAAAGCCTGATCGCGCTCAGCGATTTCGTCGTCTCGGCCGGAGGCACGATGAACCGTGAGGCTGCTGCGCTCGGAGTCCCGGTGTACACGACGTTCGGCGGACGGCTCGGGGGAGTCGACGAGGAGCTGATCCGCCAGGGGCGGCTCGTCCCGATCACCGA
>DASZCE010000324.1:0-2120 GCA_035943455.1 Gaiellaceae bacterium
GGCCTGGCCCGTCTACTACGCGAAGAGCGGGCTCCGCGCGGGCACGGGAGCGAAACAGTCGCTGCTGGGAACGGTCCGGCGCCGCGACGGCAGACGGCAGGTGACCTACAACGGCTGGCCGCTCTACTACTACGTGCACGAGACGAAGCCCGGCCAGATCCTCTGCCAGAACGTCGAGGAGTTCGGCGGCCTCTGGCTCGTCGTCAAGCCCAGCGGCAAGCTGGTTCGTTAGGTCACGCCTTCACGGGCGACGCGAAGCCCCCTGCCCTGGAAGGTTCGTGCGACGAATGCCGTCGCGGCGATGACAGCCGTGACGGCCGCGACCAGAACGACGCCGCCGGGTAGTCGAGTCAACGACTCCATCAACGCGCCCACCGCCGCCGCGCAGGGGATGGTCAGGATCCAGGCGAGGAGGATGTTTCCGGCGACCCCCCAGCGAACGGCCGAGAATCTGGTGGTCGCGCCGGCGCCGAGGACCGAGCCGCTGATGGTGTGGGTCGTCGAGACCGGGAATCCGTAGTGTGCGGTCGTCCAGAGGATGCTCGCGCAGGCGGTCTGGGCTGCAAAGCCCTGGGGCGGGTCAAGCTTCGCTACGCGCATGCCGAGCGTCTTGATGATCCGCCAGCCTCCCGCGTAGGTGCCGAGCCCATCGCCGCCGCGGCGCTGACGATGACCCACAGCGGCGGCCGGCCGAAGTCCGCGGAAAGGTGGCCCGAAGCCACCAGCGCGAGCGACACGATTCCCATCGTCTTCTGCGCATCGTTCGTCCCGTGCGTGAACGCGACGAAGCCGCCGGAGACGAGCTGGAGCCGCCGGAAGATCCGGTTGACCGTCCCTGGTGCACGGCGGCGGATGAGCCAGAGCACGATCACCATCAGCGCCGCAGCCACGACGATGCCGAGAAACGGTGCCAACAGCGAAGGGATCAGCACCTTTTCCCGCAGCCCTTCCCACTTGATCACTCCAAAGCCCTCGGCCGCAGCGGCCGCTCCCACCATCCCCCCGATCAGCGCATGACTCGAGCTCGACGGCAGGCCCAAGTACCACGTGATCAGGTTCCAGGTAATCGCACCGACCAAACCGGCGAGCACAATCTCGAGCGTGATCACCTCCTGGTCGACGATCCCCTTGGCGATCGTCGCAGCAACCGCAAAGGAAACGAATGCGCCGGCAAAGTTGAGGATCGCGGCGCTGAGGACGGCCGCCCGCGGAGACAGCGCCCGCGTCGAGACTGTCGTCGCAATCGAGTTCGCGGTGTCGTGGAAGCCGTTCGTGAAGTCGAAGAAGAGCGCGACCGCGACGACGGCGTAGAGCGTGAGCTCCATCTACGGCATCAAAGGTTCTTGACGACGATGTTTGCGACCACGTCCGCGGCGGTCTCACACGCGTCGACAGCGTCCTCGAGCGCCTCGAAGATGTCTTTCCAGCGGATCACGGTGAGCGGACTGACGCCGTCGTTCTCGAAGAGTGCAGCGATGGCGTCCCGCACGATTCGGTCGGCTTCGTCCTCGAGTCGCTTCACGCGCACGAGGTGCGGTTCGGCGTTCCGGACGCCGCGAAGCTCGGCGAGCGCCTTGGCGAGGTGCTCCACGGCTTCGACGAGCACACGGCATTGCTCGTGCGCCTGCTCCATCGGCCCTTCGACGCGGTACAGCCCCAGCAGATCCGACGCGTTCTCGATGAAGTCGACGACGTCGTCGATCGCCTTTGCGAGCTGGTAGATGTCCTCGCGATCGAAGGGCGTGATGTATTGCGTGTTGAGGAGCTCGATGATCTGCTGCGTGTAGCGGTCACCTTCGTTCTCGAGCTCCTTGATCTCGGCGTGGCTGATCTCCGTCTCGGGATAACTACGGAACCGCGTTTCTGCCTTCTGCGCCGCCGTGAGGGCGTTCTTGCCGGCGTTCGTGAACAGGTCGTAGAACTCGTTTGTCTTCGGGACGAGCGCCAGACGCATGGACCGCTCCTTTCTCTCCGTGCCCGCGACCACCGTACTCAGCGACCCGGTCGGCGTTGGTCAAGGCCGGTGACGTCCGCGTTACAGAGACGTAAGGCCGTCGGTTCCGGGCTCAACCGGCCTGCCGGCTCCCGACGCTCGAGGCGGTAACCGACCCCGGCTGGGT
>DASZCE010000325.1:0-2324 GCA_035943455.1 Gaiellaceae bacterium
AAGCTGGACGAGTTCCGAAGCCGGTTCCTCGGGTACGCCGACCAGCATTACGCGGCCGCGCTCGCTCCCGAGCTGACCGCGCGGGAGTTGATCGCTCTCCCCCTCGATCTCGCCGGCGTCTCTCGTCGCCACCGGGTGGAACGCGCGGATGCCTTGCTCGAGATCGTCGGCCTCGCCGACCGCGGCAGCGCGCGCCCGTTCGAGCTGTCGGGTGGCGAGCAGCAGCGGATCGCCGTAGCCGCCGCGGTCGCGCGGCAACCTCGCCTCCTCCTCGCCGACGAGCCGACCGCGGAGCTCGACTCGCAGAACGCCGCCGACGTCTACCGCCTGATCGAGGGGGTCGTCCGCCGCGAATCGGCGAGCGCGATCGTCGTCAGCCACGATCCCGCGTCGACGGCGATCGCCGACCGCATCGTGCACGTGCGAGACGGGCGGGTGAGCGCCGAGACCGGGCGCAACGGCAGCGAGGGTGAGTCCATCGTCGTCGGGCGGGGCGGCTGGATCCGGCTGCCCGAGGACTTTCTCCACCGGAGCCGCATCGTCACGCGCGCGAGCGCTCGTATCGAAGGCGAGCACATCATCGTCCGAGGCGACGAGGAGGTTCCCGAGCGGCGCCCCGAGGTCAAGCCGCGCCGGTTGGATGCGGGCGCGGCGCCGATCGCCGAGCTCCGCGACGTGGTCAAGGAGTTCGGCTCGGGGCCTAGTGCGACTGAGGTTTTCGCCGGCTTCTCGGCGGCGCTCAGCAAGGGCCGATTCACCGTCGTCACAGGCCCCTCGGGCTCGGGCAAGAGCACGCTGCTCAACCTGCTCGCAGGGTTGGAGTTGCCGTCCGCAGGTGACGTCGTCGTCCTTGGGGAGACGCTTTCGAACCTCGACCGGGCGGCGCGAGCGGCGCTCCGAAGGACACGGCTGGGACTGGTCGCGCAGGACACGAGCCTCGTTCCCTATCTCAGCGCCCGCGAGAACGTCGTGCTGACGCTTGCGACCCGCGGCTTACAGGACGCCGACATCGCCGCCGAGGAGGCGCTGACCTCCGTCGGGCTCGCCGAGCTGGCAGAACAGCGCGTGGCGCGCCTCTCGATGGGAGAGCGACAGCGCGTCGCGATCGCGCGAGCAGTGGCAGCCGGGCCCGAGCTGCTTCTCGCGGACGAGCCGACGGCGCGCCTCGACGCGGCGAACGCGCTCGAGATCGGCGCCCTCCTCTCGCGCCTCGTGCACGAGCGGGAGACGACCATCATCTGCGCCACCCACGACCCGCTGGTGATCGAGCAGGCCGACGACGAGCTCGAGCTTCGGCGCTAGTCGCTACATGGGTCCGCTGTGGAAAAGTCGACGGGCAAAAAGGGGCGGTTTGCGGGAGGTTTTTTCTCGTTTTGCGAAAGCACTGAGACGGTTTACAGTGGTGGTAGTACGAGACGAACTGCGGAGTGGGGTCGATGTTTCCTCCCGGGCTGAGGAACCTTGCGGACGAGAGCACAATGAGACTGCGAACCGGCGTCGCACGGCCTCATGTGCGTCCGGCTGGGCTCGCGACGCTTGCGCTCGCCGGACTCGTCGCCGTCTGGATCGCGCCGGCTGCGCTGGCCGGACCGGCTCCACAGCTGGGGAAACCGGCTGCATCGACCACGCCAGTCCCTGATCCCGTACCACCTCCTCCGAAGCCCGATCCGAAACCTCCGCCTCCACCTCCCCCTCCGCCACCGCCTCCGCCGTCGCCTCCTCCTGCGCCGCCTCCGGCCGCGCCGCCGCCGCCGGCCGTGCCGCAGCCGCCGATCGCGGTCGCGACTCCACCAGCTCCTCAGCCAGCGCCGACAGCGACTGCCACGCGCCGCAGGGCAGAAGTCGCGGCGAAGAAGCGAACGATCCAGCGTCAGCAGCGCGCGTCGAAGAAGCTGCGCCGCTCGCACGCGCCTGCGGGCGCCGTGAAGGCGGTTCCACGAAAGTCCACCCGCTCGGCCGGCGCTGTTCGCCGAGAACCGCTCGCCGAGAGTGCCGCGCCGATCGCTGACACGTCCAGCACGGATGCACCGCTTCCGGCCGCCCCCCTAATCCTCGCCGCCCTCTTCGGCCTGGGAGCCCTGATGCTGGGCGCTTCGGCCGTGCCGCCCTCGCGCGTCCCCTGGCCCGTTGTCGCGGAGCCACTGTTCTTCCATCGCTTCGATCTCGCCCTCCTCGGGATCGGGACGATCGCGATCGGACTTTTCTGCCTCAACATCGCAGTGCTGCTCTAAGAAAGGGGTCAATGGTCAACCGCCGTCGCCTGCCGTTCGTTATCGCCATCGCCTGTTTCGTCTTGGTTTCAGGCGCGGGAGCAGCCGAATCCG
>DASZCE010000326.1:0-2083 GCA_035943455.1 Gaiellaceae bacterium
GCTCTACACGGTCCCCGAGCTGATCGAGCTGGGCAGCCTCGACGGCCCGATGAGCGAGCTGCTCGGCGCGATGGTGCGCACGCGGCTGAACCTCGTCATCTCGGGCGGCACCGGCGCCGGCAAGACGACGCTGCTGAACGCCCTCTCGGCCTACGTACCGGGCGACGAGCGCGTCGTCACGATCGAGGACGCGGCCGAGCTCCAGCTCCAACAGGAGCACGTGATCACGCTGGAAGCCAGGCCGGCCAACATCGAGGGCCAGGGCGAGGTCCGGATCCGCGAGCTCGTGAGGAACGCCCTCCGCATGCGCCCCGACCGGATCATCGTCGGCGAGGTCCGCGGGGCCGAGACGCTCGACATGCTCCAGGCGATGAACACGGGCCACGAGGGCTCGCTGACGACGATTCACGCCAACTCGCCGCGCGACGCCCTCTCGCGGCTGGAGACGCTCGTTCTCACCGCCGGCGTCGATCTCCCCCTGCGGGCGATCCGGGAGCAGATCTCGAGCGCCTTCGACCTCCTGATCCAGATCAACCGGCTCGTCGACGGCTCCCGCCGCCTGACGAACGTCACCGAGGTCCTCCGGATGGAGTCGGAGGTGATCACGCTCCAGGACGTCTTCGTCGCGAAGCCGCCGGACGACGATGCGCACACCACGACGCTGAGCCTGCTCTCGCCGCTCGCCTGCACGGGACTGAAGCCGCACTTCCTGGAGAAGATGGCGGCGAACGGCGTCACGCTCGCGCCGACGTTCTTCGAGCGCGAGGAGGTCGAGCTCCGACCCGCCTTCGCCGCTGGGTACGGAAGATGAGCTGGCGGCGGAAGGTCCGCATCCGCGCCGGGATCGCGCTGGGCGCGGCTGCCCTCGCAGCCGTTCCGGCAGCCCCGGCAGCGGTCCGCGTCACGGGCGTCGATGCGTCGGCGTATCCGAGAGTCCGCCTCACGGTCGTCAGCTCGGTGCCGGTGTCGAAGACGCCGAAGCTGACCGAGAACGGGAAGCCGGTGAGCGGTCTCCGCGCCGAGAACCTCGGCCGCGCGAAGAGCGTCGCGCTGATGGTCGACCGGTCGCGGTCGATGAAGGGTCAGCCCTTTGCGAACGCGGTCGCCGCCGCGAAGACGTTCCTCCGCGCGAAGTTGCCGGGCGATCGGGTCGCCGTCGGGACGTTCGCAACCAAGCCGGTGATGCTGACGGAGTTCTCGCCGATGGCGGCGGACGCGCAGAGCGCGCTCAGCTCGCTCTCCGTCGACAAGAAGGAGGGGACGACCCTCTACGACGGCGTGGTCAAGGCGGCACGCACCTTCGCCACCGAGTCGTACTCGGGCCGAGTCGTGATCGTCGTCACCGACGGCAACGAGACTCGGAGCACCGCGTCGCTGGAGAACGCAATCGCGGCCGCACGCGAGACGGGCGTGCTGCTGTATGTCGTCGCGATGGAGAGCAAGCAGTTCAACCCCGCCCCGCTGAAGCGACTGGCGCTCGACAGCGGCGGGAGCTATCGCGGCGCGCACTCGAGCAAGCAGCTGTCGGCGATCTACGCCGGTATCGCCCGCGAGCTCAGGCGGACGTGGCGCGTCGAGTACCTGACTGCTGCGCGGGCGGGCGAGCAACTCGCCCTCAAGGCCACGGTGCCCGGCGCGGGCAGCGCAGGCATCGAGCTCACCGTCGCCAAGGACGCGGCTCCGCCGTCGCTGAGCGGTCCGTCGACCACCCTGCCGCGAGAGTTCTACGACAGCTTCCTCGGCACCCAGATGATGGGGCTGCTCGTCGGCTTCCTCGTCTTGCTCTCCGGGACCTTCGTGCTGACATCGGTCCGGGGATCGCGGCTCCGGCGACGGCTCGCTCCGCACCTCGGCGAGGCGAAGGGCGGCAAGGGCAAGGTCGAGCGTGAGCGTCTTCAGGCCGCCGCCGGCCTCTTCCGCGCTACCGAGCGCACCTTCGGGCACTGGCGTCACTGGATCGCGCTCGACCGGATGCTCGAGCGAGCCGACGTGCCGCTGCGGACGGTGGAGTTCCTCTACCTGTCGCTCGGCACTGCTGTCATCGGCGGGATCGTCGGTGGGGCGCTCTTGAACGGGACGATGA
>DASZCE010000327.1:0-1957 GCA_035943455.1 Gaiellaceae bacterium
CACGCCGCCCGAGGGGTACTGGCGCGGCGTCCGGGAGCTCTGCGACCGCTACGAGATCCTCCTCTGCGCCGACGAAGTGATCACCGGCTTCGGGCGGCTCGGCCATTGGTTCGGGTCCGAGCGTTACGACATCCGTCCCGATCTGCTCACGATGGCAAAGGGGCTTTCGTCCGCGTACGCGGCGATCGGCGGGGTGATCGCGACCGACCGCGTCATGGAGCCATTCCTTTCGGGGACGTCGATGTACTCGCACGGAATCACCTTCGGGGGTCATCCGGTGATGGCGGCGATTGCGCTGAAGAACATCGAGATCATGAAGCGCGATCGGATCGTCGAGCACGTGAAGGAGCAGGAGGAGCGCTTCCGCTCGACACTGGCGCAGCTGCTCGAGCTGCCGATCGTCGGCGACCTGCGCGGCGTCGGCTTCTTCTACGCCCTCGAGCTCGTCAAGGACAAGGAGACCCGGCAGACCTTCACGGACGACGAGTGCGAGTGGCTTCTTCGCGGCTTCCTCTCCCCCCGCCTCTACGAGGCCGGCCTGATCTGCCGGGCTGACGACCGCGGCGACCCGGTGATCCAGATCTCGCCGCCGCTCGTCGCGGGCCAGAAGGAGTTCGACCGCATCGTCGAGATTCTCGGCGAAGTGCTCGGCGAGGCGTGGGAGAAGCTGGGTCGCCAGCCGGCGCTGGCGCAGCGTTAAGTTCAACTCCGTGTCCGACGCCGAGCGCGAACTCGAGCGCGGCGACGAGCACGAGGTCACGCCGGTCGAGCTCTTCTTCGACCTCGTCTTCGTGTTCGCGATCACTCAGGTCACGAGCCTGCTTGCGGACGACCCGACATGGGGCGGAGTCCTTCGCGGCATGCTCGTTCTCGTCGCGGTGTGGTGGGCGTGGACCATCTATGCGTCACTGACGAGCGCGATAGACGTCGACGACGGGGGCGTCCGGCTCGCGATGCTCGCCTCGATGGCGACGATGCTCATCGTCGCTTTGGCGGTGCCGGGAGCCTTCGGCGGCGACGCCGTCGTCTTCGGCGTCGCGTACTTCGTCGTCCGCCTCCTTCATCTCGGCCTCTCCGCCATTGCCGGTCGCGATGATCCGAACCGCCGCAGCGCGCTTCTCCGGTTCGTCCCGACAGCGATTTTCGGCTCGCTGCTAATCGTGCTGGCGGGGTTCCTTCACGGAAACGCGCGTATCGCCGTTTGGGTCGCCGCACTTTCGATCGACTACCTTGGTCCGGCCGTGATCGGTATCGGCCGGGGCTGGCGGATTGCGCCCCAGCACTTCGCGGAGCGGCACGCCCTCATCATCTTGATCGCGCTCGGCGAGTCGATCATCGCCATCGGCGTCGGTGCGGGTTTCGAGCTGGGAGCCGGAGTGATCGTCGCGGCTGCGCTCGGAATCGTCGTCGTATCGGCGCTGTGGTGGCTGTACTTCGACGTGGCCGTGATCTTTGCTCGCAGTCGGCTCGTGCAGGCACGCGGCCTCGAGCAGGCGCGGCTGGCGCGCGATGCCTACAACTACCTCCACCTACCGATGGTCGCCGGCATCGTCCTCTTCGCTCTTGGGCTCAAGACGACGCTCGGCGACGTCGGTGAGGAGCTCGATACGGTGCCCGCAGTTGGACTCTGCGGCGGCGCCGCGCTCTACCTCCTGGGGCACATTGCGTTCCTCTTCCGAACCACCGGCCGAGTCTTCCGGCGGCGAACGGTCGGTGCCGTCGTCTTGCTCAGCCTGATCCCTGTCTCGCTCGCGATGCCGGCGCTCGCCGGTCTCGCACTCGTGAGTGCGGTCTGCTCGGCGGTGGTTGCGTACGAGGTGCTCCGCTACCGCGGTGCCCGCGTCCGGGTGCGACACCCCGAGCTCGCGGCCTGACCCGGTAAAAGCGCCAGTTATCGGCGCTGAGCGCTGGTCAGCTCAGCGCCAGCTCGAAGTAGGTCGTCCCGTGCACGGGGTTC
>DASZCE010000328.1:0-3708 GCA_035943455.1 Gaiellaceae bacterium
TAGAACGGGAGCAGGGCGGCGGTGGCGCCTGTGAAAAGCGCCGCGGCGACTCCCGCCACCGATCGCCCGAGCGGTGGGACGTTCAGGCTTGGAAGGGCCGTCCGCGTTCGCGAGCGGCGGCGACCGGCGAATGCCTCGCGAAGCCTGTGGGCGAGCTGTGCGGCCGGCGGTCGGCGCACGGGGTCAAGCGCGAGCGCCCGGTCGACGGCCTCGGTCAAGGCCGGCGGAAGGTCTGGGCGGATGGACTCGAGCGGCGGCGCGCCTGCGTCGATGCGCCGCGCCGTCTCGACCGGCGAGGATGACCAGAAGGGGTGGTAGCCGACGAGGGCCTCCCAGAGGAGCACACCGACGGCCCAAACGTCTGCGGCGAACGACGCCTCCTCGCCCGCAAGCCGTTCGGGCGAGATGTATGCGAGCGTTCCGGGCACGTCTCCGGCCGCGGTCAGGGTTTCGGCCTCCGCGAACTGCGCGAGTCCGAAATCGAGCAATCGGACCTCGACATGGGGGCCATCGGCAACGAGCACGTTCGTCGGCTTCACATCGCGGTGGACGATCCCGTTCGCGTGAGCGTGTGCGAGGCCGTCGAGGATCTGCGCCGCGACCTCGACCGCCGCCGCGTCGCCGAGCTCGCCGGCGCGGATCCGGTCGCGCATCGTCCTTCCCGGGACGTACTCGTAGGCGATGTAGACGTTCCGGTCGTCGCCGGCATAGGCGTACGCGCGCAGACAGCGCGGATGGCGAAGACGCGCCGCCGCCTCGGCCTCGCGCTCGGCACGGGACCCGGCCTTCCCCTGCCGCGCGACGACCTTGAGCGCGACGTCGAGGCCGTTTGTCTCGTCACGGGCCAGCCAGACGGAGCCCGAGCCGCCGCTTCCCAGCGGCTGCAGGGGCCGGTACCGGCCGAGGACGAGCTCGCTGGCCGAAAGGGTCGCGACCGCCATGGCCATGTGCGATCCGGTTAGCGAGTCGGGCCGAGACTCCTCCTGCTCCCGCTTGTTCTGGGGCCTCGCTGGTGGTGCGCGGCCGTGCAGTGCAAGGAGCACGGGCCCGTGAGGCCGCGCGCCGTCCCGCGGCGTCAGGCGGCGGCGGAACGGGCGGCGGCCAGACGAGGGGGTGAAGTCCTTTGCGGGCCGAGGTAGTCGCTAGGGTGCTGGCGGCAGGGCGCGATGTCAGAGCGCGACAGCACGGAAATCGAGTTCGACTTCTTCGAGGAGCCGGCGACCACCGAGGCGGCCCGCCCCGAACGGGCCCGGCCGCCGCGGCGCGCGAGGCGTCCGCCTGGACCTCCGTCCGGCCTCACCCCGCTGCTTCGGCTCGTCGGCCTGATCAGCCTGGCGATCCTGGTCGTGGTGCTGCTCGTCTTCTGGATCTCGAGCTGCCGTGGCGAGGCCAAGAGGGACACGTACCGGAACTACATGCGCACCGTGGATCGGATCGCGAACGAGTCGGAGAACATCGGTACGCGCTTGAACTCGACGCTGATCCGGCCCGATATCCGCCGGGCGGAGCTGACGCGCACGCTGGACGGCCTCGCGCAGCAGCAGGTGCAGCTCGCGGACTCGGCGCAGGCGCTCAACGAGCCCGGGCCGCTTCGCGTCGAGCAGCGCGAGATGGTCGAGGCGCTCCAGTTCCGCGTCAGCGGGCTCCGCGGGATCGGCGACGCCTTCTCCGCCCGGTCGCGAAACGCCGATCGCGCCGGCGAGGCGCTCGCCGCGCAGGCCCGCCGGCTGATTGCGAGCGACGTCGTCTGGGACGACCAGTTCAAGGATCCGGCGCGGGCCGAGCTTCGCCGTCAGGACATCCAAGGCGTGAACGTGCCCGACTCGAACTTCGTCCAGAACCCGAGCCTTGCCAGCTCGACGGCGATGAAGGCGATCTGGCAGCGGGTTCGCGGCGGCGCCGCCGGCGCGACGACGTCGCCCGGCTCGCACGGTCACAACCTGGTGTCGGTCAAGGTCGCAGGCGGGGCGACGCTTTCGCCCGACGAGCTCAACGAGATCGTCGCAACGACCGATCTGAGCTTCCAGGTCACCTTCGAGAACTCCGGCGACTCGACCGAGACGGGCGTCCAGGTGACGCTGACGATCCAGAAGAGCCCCGAGCCAATCGTCCGGCGGCAGACAGTCGCCCTCACGGAGCCGAACCAGCAGAAGACCGTCGTCTTCCGGAATATCGGAAACGTCCCGTTCGTGCGCAAGACGTCGCTGCAGGTCGAGGTCAACAAGGTCGCCGGCGAGCAGAACCTCTCGAACAACACCGCCGAGTACCCGGTGATCTTCTCGTACCCCGGCGGCTAATCCCTCCCCACCGCAATCCTCAGCCTCCCTCAAGGGGCACAGCCCCCTGAGGGTCGTTGAGGCTTCGTGACGAGAGACGTGCCGTCGCCCGCGGTGGCTGGGCGCTAGCTCGCCATCGCGCGCTCGACCGCTTCCTGCTCCTCCGGCGAAAGAGCCACGGGTGCGCGGCCGTGGTCGAGCTCCTTCACGTAGATCCGCGCGTAGTCCCGACCCTGGATCGCCGTGAAGACGACGCCCGACCGGGCGGCGTCCAGCAAGACGAGCGAAGCGGACTGATGGCCGCCGGCGCCCTCGTAAGCGTCGTAGCGAACGATGGAGGTCTTGGAGACGGTCCCGTCGACGCGGCGATCCACCCGTGCGAGCCCCGCCGCGACCTCGTCCACCGCCCGATGCAGGTCGTCGATCCGCGCCTGGAGCGATACGGCGAAGTCGACGAGGTCGGATTTCCCACCACCGAGCAGCACCATCTGCCCCTCCCGAAGGCGGCGAAGCTTCAGCAGGACGTAGACCGCGAAGGCCAACGCGAGCACGGCGACTCCACCAGCCGCGATCGCGATCCACGCCGCGGTCGAGGACGAGACACTCACCGGCCCAGATCCTAGACGGGCCTTGCGGGAAGGCCCGCGAGCTATCGTTTTAGCCGGTCATGACCCAGGTTCTGGTCCTGAATGCGAGCTACGAGCCGCTGAACGTGACGTCGGTGCGGCGTGCCCACGTCCTGGTGTTCAAGGGCAAGGCCGAGGTGATCGAAGCGCTCGAGCAGCCCCTCCACTCGGCAAGCGACACGTATCCATGGCCGCACGTGATCCGGCTCGTGACCTACGTCTCGGTTCCACGGACCGTCCAGCGCAAGATCTCGAGACGCGCCCTGTTTGCCCGCGACGGCTGGCGGTGTGCCTACTGCGGCACCGCCGGCGGCCGCCTGACGCTCGACCACATCGTCCCGAGAAGCCGGGGCGGGGACTCCGTTTGGGAGAACGTCGTGACGTCATGCGCGCCGTGCAACCTCAAGAAGGGCAATCGCCTCCCGCACGAGGTGGAGATGGTGCTCCGCACGAAGCCTCGGATCCCGCAGCCGGTCTTATATATCCGGCTCGCGACGCCGAAGATCCCGGACGGCTGGCGGCAGTACCTACCGGACCTCGGCGAGGCTACAGCGGCGGCCTAGCGTCTTCGCCCGCCAGCAACTCCCGCGCCGGCCCCAACCGGTCTTGACGAGAACCTCGTGTCACCGAGTGCCGAACGTCTCGACGCCCGCGCCCACTCTCCGGTGGCCGCACGGGATCCCATTCACGTGCAGCAAGATCGCCGCCCTTCGCCTTCCGACGGCACGACCGTCAGTCGGAGCTTCACGGTCAGCCGCGTTCCACCGGCAAGTCGAGTGTCTCCCACTGGCTCCACGAGCCTGGAT
>DASZCE010000329.1:0-2090 GCA_035943455.1 Gaiellaceae bacterium
CTCAGGAGGTCTCGCTGGCCAAACGCGTCGAGCGCGGCGACATGGAGGCCAAGCAGCGGATGATCCAGTCGAACCTCCGCCTCGTCGTCTCGATCGCGAAGCGCTATCGCAACCAGGGTCTCCCGTTCCTGGATCTGATCCAGGAGGGGACGATCGGGCTCGTTCGCGCCGCCGAGAAGTTCGACCACCGCAAGGGGTTCAAGTTCTCCACGTACGCGACCTGGTGGATCCGCCAGGCGGTTGCGCGGGCGCTCGCGGACAAGGCGCGCACGATCCGGATGCCGGTACACGTCGTCGAGAAGCTGAACAAGATCATGCGGACGGAGCGCAAGCTCCGCGCTGAGCGTGGGCGAGAGCCGAGCTCGGTGGAGATTGCGACCGAGCTGGAGCTGACGATCGAGGAGGTCGACCAGATCCGGCGCAGCGCGCAGACGCCCGTCTCGCTGGAGAAGCCTGTCGGCGACGACGAGGAGTCCGAGTTCGGACACTTCATCACCGACGAGCTCGCGCCGCTGCCGGACGAGCTAGCCGAGGACGTGCTTCGCCGGGAGGCGCTGACGAAGATCTTGCGGTCGCTGTCCGAGCGCGAGCGGCGAGTGCTCGAGCTGCGCTACGGGCTGAACGGCGAGCAGCCGCGGACGCTCGACGAGGTCGGGCGGACGTTCCAGGTCACACGCGAGCGGATCAGGCAGATCGAGAACCAGAGCCTGAAGAAGCTCCGCGCGCTGGCGGATTCGCAGAAGCTGCGCGTCGCGTAGGAGCGCGCGCCGTGAGGAGCCTCGCCCTCGTGGCCGGGCTCGTGGCTCTCGCGTTCGCCTCCCAGGGCGCCTCCGCCGAGCCGCTTGCCGGCGAGACGTGCCGCACGCGCTCGTTCCTGCGCTTCCAAGGCACGCTCTACTTCCACCACGAGCTCAGAGTTCGGCGACCGCGGCTGGGTCCCCGCCGGGGCGTGGGGCTCGAGCGCATCTGCGATGCGCCGCCGGGCGAGGACCCGCCTCCGTGGCTGCCGCTCACGGTCTTCGCGCTCGACGGCATTCGGACGGCGGTGGCCGTTGCGCCCAACCGGCCGCGGATCGTCTTCTACGACCCGTATCTCTGCTCGCCACGGCGCGGCGAGCTCCGCTTCCTTCGCTGCCTGAGGCGTAGCTGAGATTCGTAGACTCGGGCGTCATGGCCGAGATCGAGCAAGCCTGGCTGGACGAGCTCTCCGACTTCCTTCGCATCGAAAGCGTGAGCGCCGACGCCGAACGCGCGGACGACGTTCGCCGGGCCGCTGAGTGGGTGCGCGACTTCGTCCGAGGCAGCGGCGGCGAGGCAGAGCTGGTCGAGACGAAGACGTTTCCGCTCGCTGTCGGAGAGATTCCGGCGTCGAGCGGCGATCAGGCGCCGACGGTGCTCGTCTACGGTCACTTCGACGTCCAGCCTCCCGGCCCGGCCGAGGAGTGGGACTCGCCGCCGTTCGAGCCGACGGTCCTCGACGGCTGGCTCTACGGCCGCGGGACGGCCGACGACAAGGGCCAGCTCTACACGCTGCTCAAAGCCGCGCACCTCCTCGCTTCCGCCGGCGAGCTGCCGGTGAACGTGCGAGTCGTCTGTGACGGCGAAGAGGAGACAGGCGGCGAGCAGGTCGTCCACTTCATCCGGGACGACACGCGCGGCGCCGATGCCGCCGTCATCTTCGACAGCGCGATGCTGGGACCCCGCAGGCCGGTGTTCCACACAGCGACGCGCGGCCTGATCTACCTCCACGTTCGCATCCGAACGGGGGAGCGAGATCTCCACTCGGGCGTCTTCGGGGGCGCCGCGTTGAATGCGATGCACGCGCTGCTACGGATGCTCGAGGCAGTCGTCCCAGGCGAGGACGGCGTCGTGCCCGAGCCGCTGAGAGCCGGGATCGTCCCGCCGAGCGAGGAGGAGCTGGCCGCCTGGCGCGCGCTCGATCCGGGTTCGCAGGTCCTCGCGGAGGGCGGTGCGAGGCCGGCCGATCCGGATGCGGCTCGCGACTTCTACATCCGCACGTGGGCAGAGCCTTCCGTGGAGGTGAACGGCATCACAGGCGGCGAGGCGCAGCTCCAGAAAACGGTGCTGCC
>DASZCE010000330.1:0-4151 GCA_035943455.1 Gaiellaceae bacterium
CACGTGCACGACATCCGGCATCCGGGCGACGGTCGCAGCCTCGGAGTCGGAAAGAACTGCGGCGACGCCGTTGTACGCGTAGCGGTAGGAGAACGGCACGTCGACCGCCCGGCCCAGTGCGGCCGCCATCGCGGCTCTGAACGAGGCCTGCTTCTGGCTCAGCTAGTTCAGGTAGGCCCTGCTCGCCGAGCTCGTGGGATCGAGCTTGACCGCCCCGAGCGTCGCTGGATTCGTCGGTGCCAGGCCTGTCACGCCGCCGCGGTAGCTCGCCAGCGGCTGATCGGAAAGCTGGATGATGTAGCTGCTCAGCGGCGTGCTGGCACCGGCCTCCGAGCCGATGACGAGCACCAGAACCGCGAAGACGGCCGCAAGCGGGCCACCCAGCGTGAACACACGTCGATTCAAAGTCGTCCCCCCCGATAGACGAATGGATCTCGAACGCGGCCTCGATTGTAACGCGGATATTGGGCGCCGCAATTTTCCGCTCAATTCTTTCCTTACCTACCCATGAATGCGGGCCGAAACGCAGCAAATTCTTGACTGACGAATCAGTCGAGAACGGGCTGAGACCCCGCCCTCGCCGTTCACCAGTAGTAGCGGCGAGGACCGATGGCTCGATCCATCATTCCGAGAATCGCGAGGATGATGCCGATCGCGATCAGGATCAATCCGATCGTCCACAGGATGCCGAGATCGAAGATCAGGCCGAGGATCAGAAGAATCACGCCGAGCACGATCATGCGAACGCTCCTCTCTAGAGACCGAGAACGTGTTGCCCGGAGCGCGTCCGTTTCAATCGTGACAACGGCCCCATGCCGCCGTCACTGCAACTCGATCACCATGCCCTCTCGGGCGAGCGTCGGCTGAACGCCGTCGCCGCCGTCGAGCGACCGGGCATGCGCCTCGAGGCGCTCCAGATCGGCGTCGCTATGGGCGGGCTCGTGGTGGAAGAGCAGGAGGCGCCGGGCTCCGACCGCGCGGCTGAACGCGACCGCGTCTGCGACGCTCGAGTGGCCCCAGCCGATCTTGCCTTCGTACTCCTCGTCGAAGTACTGCGCGTCGTGCAGCAGGACGTCGACGTCCCCCGCGAGCGAAGCGCCCGAGATCCAATCTCTCGACTTGTCCGCGACGCCTCCCGCGAGCGCCGGTTCGTGGTCCGGCAGGTACGCGAAGCTCGAGGCCGCGCCTTCGACGCGCAAGCCGACCGTGGGCCCGGGATGCACGATGAGGTCCGTCGCCAGCGAGATGCCGTCGACCTCCCACCGCTCTCTCGAGACGTCGTGGAACGTGACGCGCGACGGAACGGTCCGGAGATCGATCGGAAAGAGCGGCGGAGAGAACGAGCGCGAGATCCGCTCCTCGAGGCTGAGCACGGGCGACGGCGGACCCCATATGGTCATCGTCACGCGCTCGTCCCAGAGCGGTGCGAAGAAGCGGAGTCCCTCGAGGTGGTCGAGATGGAGGTGGGTCAACACGAGGTCGACTCGGCGCGTTCCTCGCTTCAGGAGCTCGACGCCCAGGCGCCTGATCCCCGTCCCCGCGTCCAGTACGAGTGCAGCGTCGTCACCCAGCGACACTTCGACGCAGGAAGTGTTGCCGCCGTAGCGAACAGTGTCGGGCCCCGGCGTCGGCACCGAGCCGCGGCAGCCCCAGATCGTCACCCGCACGTCACGCCTCCTGCTCCTCGCGCCAAAAGATCGCGACCACGCCGACGAACTCGTGCGCCTGCGCGAATAGGGGGAATCCGGTCACAGCGACCTCGGCGTCGGTGCCGTCCCAACTCGTGAAGAGAAAACGCTCGTGGGCAGGACGCCTTTCGTCGAACGCGATCCGAACGGGCCTACGTTCGGCCGGAAGCGGCTCGGCGTCGCGCGTTCTGGGCGCGAAGCTCGCGGTGAACTCGTCCACCGGCATCTCACCTGTTTGCGCAAACGAACGGCCGACAAGCTTCTCCGCCGCCTCGTTGAAGAACACGAGCTGGCCCCGATCGTCGACGAGGAGCGCCGGCGTCGCGAGGTTGGACAGGAGCTCACGAGCGAGGATGAGGACGAGGTGCTTCTGCCGTTCGCGCACCGCTGAAATCGTACGCCGACGAAACGCGGCGCTAGACATCGGCGGAATTCCGTTTACGATTGGGCTCTGACAAGCAGACGCGGGCCGCGCCGCCGTCGTTCACGGCCCGTTATTCGACTCGCCAATGCCGCCGCGAATCCTCAGTGCTTTGCTTGTGTTCGCAATCGCCTTGATCGTGGGCGGCTGGGCGGCCGCCCCGTCCGGGAGGGAAACGGCAGCCTCGAGCGTCGTCTTCGGCGAGATCAAGGCCACCCGGTATGTCCTGAAGCGGTACAAGCCGACGATCGGCGACCGCGTCGCGACGCTTGCTCTCCACGCCGTCGGCGTGCCGTACCGCTGGGGAGGCTCGTCTCCGAGCGGCGGATTCGACTGTTCGGGACTCGTGGCTTGGGCCTATGCGCAGCTCGGGATCGCGCTGCCGCACAGCTCGTACGCGCTCTACGAGCTGGGGCGGTCGGTGGCGCTCTCCCAGCTGAAGCCCGGCGACCTCCTCTTCTTCTCTGGCCTCGGCCACATGGGCCTCTACATCGGCGGGGGCCGCATGGTGCACGCGCCGCAGACCGGGCGGGACGTCGAGGTCGTCACCCTCAGCCGCTCGAACTACGGCCTTCGGCTGGTGGGCGCGCGCCGCGTCGTGCCCGCCTGAACCTTCCGCCCACGTCTTTACAGAACCCTTACCGCCTCTTTACGGAACCTGGTTCCGTAAAGGGCGACGGCGTGTCGGTCTGCGTCGCGTTGCGAGCCGAGCCATCCGGACGTCCCTAACGGAACCTGGTTCCGTTAACGCGCGTGCAACGAGCGAGACGAGCGCGGCCACGGGCCACCGGCCCTTCGCCATCCTCATCGCACGTCATACACGGATCCAACCGAGACGGTTCCCGCTACGGTCGCGGCGTGGTACGAGCGCCGACCGAAGAGCCGGAGGGGCTCGTCTATCGGCCGCAGCTGATCTCGGTCGACGAGGAGCACGACCTGCTGGACATCCTTGTCGCGCTGCGCTTCGACCCGATCGTGATCCACGGACAGGCAGCGCGCCGCACGGCCAGGCACTTCGGCCTCGACTACGACTACGAGGCTCGCACGCCGCAGCCGGGCGAGGCAGTCCCCGACTGGATCCTTCCGGTGCGCGCCCGCGCCGCCGAGCTGGCGGGACACGACCCCGAGGAGCTGGTCGAGATCCTCGTCCAGCGGTATCCGCCGGGCTCGACGATCGGCTGGCACCGAGACGCTCCCGCCTTCGGAACCGTGGTCGGCGTCTCGCTCGGCGGGTCGGCCCGGCTCCGATTCCAGCGCGGACGAGGCGCGAGCCGGCGCGTGTGGGAGATCCTGCTCGAGCCGCGCTCCGGGTACGTCCTCGCTGGGCCGGCACGTACGTCATGGCAGCACTCGATTCCGCCGACCAAGGAGCTCCGATACTCGATGAGCTTTCGCACACTTCGGCGCTAGGGTGCGAAAGTCAAAGCAGGGGAGGAGCCATGTACGCTCGCATCGCGACCTTCGAGAGCACGGATCCCGCGTCCGACGAGAAGCTCATGGACGAAGCTGAGAAGATCGTCGAGCCGATGATCCGCGCCATGCCCGGCGCACGGGGTCATATGGAGCTCGTAGACCGCAACTCGGGCAAGGCGCTCTCGATCAGCTTCTTCGACACCGAGGAGAATGCCGTCGCGGCCGAGCCGATCTTCGACGAGGAGATGCCGAAGGCACTCGGGCCGTTGATGGACCAGTTCTCGGGACGGCGGCTCAGCGTCGAGCGCTACGCGGTGCTCGTAGACGAGCGCCTCTAGCCCTAGTCGGCAGCCTCCTCGAGCAGCGCTCGGCTCAGCGCGAGCCGACGAACCGGAAAGCCTCGGCGACGAGGCCTTCCCAGTCATCGGGACTGTCGACGGGCACCGATGCCCACTCCTTCATCAGACGCCCGTGGCCGGGGTCGAAGTGCACCGCTGACCCGGCGGCTACGAGCTCATCGACCCGCTCCTTCGGCAGTTTGACGACGAGGGTGGCGTTGACGAGCATCGCGAAGATCTTTCCGCTCGTCCGGAGTCCCGGAGCAGTACCGAAGCCGGTGCCCTGCGTGA
>DASZCE010000331.1:0-2935 GCA_035943455.1 Gaiellaceae bacterium
CCCGCCGGCTGCGAGGCGCCCGGCCGATACGACCTCCTCGACCGTCGCCGGCGCGTCGAGCTGCACCTGCGCCCGTTGAGCGAGATAGCCGAGTGTCGCCCGCCGCGAGAAGCGGTACGCGGGCTCGTCAAAGAGCAGCGCCTGTCCCTCGGTGGGGCGCTCGAGCCCGAGGACGATCCTGACAAGCGTCGTCTTACCGCCGCCGTTCGGTCCGGCGATCGCGACCAGCTCGCCACGCTCGATCGCGAGATCGACCTCCCGGAGCACGAGCGGCCCGTCGCCGTAGCGAAACGAGACGCCGCGAAGCTCGACCGCTAGCGGCAATCGAGGGCCCGCCGGATTGCGGCCAGGTTCTCGCGCATGACGGTCAGGTAGGTCTCGCCGTGGGCTAACTCGTCTGGGGTCAGGCCTTCGATCGGGTTCAGCACGTCGGTGCGAGCGCCGGCCTCCCCCGCAACGGTCTTGGCGAGCCGGGGCGAGACGAGCGTCTCGAAGAAAACGGTCGTCGCGCGGGTGCGCCGGACGCGGTCGACGGCGTGCTCGAGCTCGCGCGGAGTCGGCTCCGCTTCCGGCGAGATGCCGGTGATCGCGACCTGCTCGAGCCCGTAGCGGCGAGCGAGGTAGCCGAATGCCGCGTGCGCGGTGACGAGGTCGTGCCTCTGGCAGTGGGCGAGCCCCTTCCTGTACTCGGCGTCGAGGGTCCGGAGCTGCCCGGTCAGGCGGGCCGCGTCGGCTGAGCCGCCGAGTGCCTCCGCGATTCGCTCGGCGATCGTCGCGAACCGGCGCGGATCGAGCCACACGTGCGGATCGCTTCCCACCGGATCGACGAGCAGGTCGACGACGGTCCCGTCGGCGCCGTCGACGGCCTCCTCGACGGCGGGCTGGAAACCGCCACCGAGATACAGGACGACGTCCGCCGACCGAATGCGCTCGACGTCGCGAGCCGTCAGCTCGACGTCGTGTGGCTCCGTCCCGGGCGGCGTCAGGTTGCGAACGTCAACGCGATCGCCTCCGACCTGCTCTGCGGCCCAGGCGAGGGGATAGAAGGACGCGACGACGTCGGTATGCGCAGAAGCGCCACTCGAGCCGGCGCTGTCGGCGCCGCAGCCGCTGACGCCGGCGGCGAGCAGCGCGAGGACAAGAACGATTCTCGCCACGGCGATTAGGCTACCAAGAATGAGAATCGCTATCATCACGCGGATGCGGTGGCGCGACCATGCCGAGGCGATCCTCCGCGAAGCGGGCTTCAAGCCGGGCAAGGCGCGTGCTGCCGTCATCCAGGCTCTCGGCGAGCAGACGTGTTGCTTGTCCGTGCCCGAGATCCACGACCTCGTGCGGCGATACCGGGCCGGGGTCGGCATCGCCAGCGTGTATCGGGCGCTGGAGACGCTCACGGAGCTCGGGCTGGTCCATCGGCTCGAGCTCGGAGCCTCCGGCGCCCACTACGAGCCGGCCGAGCCGAGCGGGGTGCACCACCACCACCTGGTCTGCGCCGACTGCGGCAAGGTCGAGGCGTTCAGCGACGACCGCCTCGAGCACGTGATCAACAACGTCTCCAAGGCGGCGGCGTTCCGCATCGACGACCACGACGTCGTTCTGCGCGGCCAGTGCGGGTCGTGCGTCGCGTAACAGCGGCCGCAAGCAAAAGAAGGTGAATCGCAGCCTCTTCACCAATAATCTGGGCGGGGTGGCAACGAAGCAGCCAGTCTTCGTCGGCCTGATCGCGGTCCTCGCGCTGACCGGCTCGTCCGGCGCGCCGTCGGCGACCGGCGCCGGCAAGCCGAGCGCGAAGGCGGTCGGCATCCAGGTGTCCGTTCCGGGCCAGGGCGGCTCGAGCGGCGGCGTCGTCAGCGCGCCGCCCGACGCAGTCGGCGTGGGCGGCAGCTTCGCCTACCCGGCGGACGGGTCAATCGCGAGCGCGGGCTCCGTGTCTTCCTCCGCCTCGGCGACGGCCGGCGCGACGACGACGGCAAACGCCACGATCGAGGTCGGAAGCCTTTCGCTGTTCGGCGGCGAGATCACGGCGAGCTCGATCACCGTACGCGGATCCGCCAAGGCCGGAAAGGGCGTGACCGGCGACGCGAACGGCTCGGCCGTCAACGGCCTCGTCGTGCTCGGGCAGCCGGTGGCAGGAACGCCCGGGACCAGCGTCGCCTATGGATCGTGGGGAAGCGTCTCGGTTCTTCAGCAGTCCGGCGAGCCGTTCGCGGGCAGCAACGGCAGGGGTTTCCGCGCCCACGTCACGGGTCTCGCCGTGCACCTCAACGCCGACCACAACGGCGTCCCGGCGGGGACCGACATTCTCGTCGGCTATCTGGAGGTGAGCGCCGAGCCGGGCGCGGCGCCGAAGCCGCCGCCGAAGAAGATCATCCCCTACAAGGCGACGCCCTCGAAGCCGACGCCGAAGCGGAGCAAGCCGAAGCGCTCCTCATTGCCGCCGGTCCAGCAGATTCCCTTCAACGTCTTCCCGAAGCTGACGGCCGGCCGCTACGTCTTCCCTATCTACGGTCAGGCGTCGTACACGAACTCCTTCGGCGCGCCTCGTGCCGACACCGGTTGGCATCACGGGGAAGACATCTTCGCGCCGCTGGGAGCGCCGGTCCTCGCCGTCGCGGACGGGATCGTCTACTCGGTCGGATGGAACGACATCGGCGGCCTCCGCCTGTGGCTGCAGGACGTCGCCGGTAACGAGTTCTACTACGCGCATCTTTCCGCGTTCTCGCCGCTCGCCGTCAATGGGGCGCAAGTGCGCGCCGGCGACGTGCTGGGCTTCGTGGGCAACACCGGCGACGCGGAGGCGACGCCGTACCACCTCCACTTCGAGATCCATCCAGCGTCGTTGATCTACATGGGCTACGACGGCGCCGTGGCTCCGTACCCGTACCTGAACGCGTGGCGGCGGCTCGAGGATCTGTCCCTCACCGCCGTCTCGGGC
>DASZCE010000332.1:0-5648 GCA_035943455.1 Gaiellaceae bacterium
TCCCCGGGGTGAGCGGTAAGAGGCCGGCGAGCTCGAGCGCCGGGACGACCACGAACGCCGCGCGGAGCGGGGATGGAATCGCGACTGCAGCAAGCGCGCTCGCGACGGCCGCGATCTTCAGGCCGGACGAGCCCAGCGACAGCACGATCAGCCGTGAGGTGCTCCGCCGGATCCCGAAGACGATCAGGACTGGGAGGAGACCGAGTGGCGCCAGCCTCGGAGGGAGCATTCCGGCAAGGACCAGTCCGCCGAGGGTTGCAACGCGCGTGGCCTGGACCGTGGCGAAGGGCGTGACGAGACGCAGCCTCGCTCCGCCCGGCAGGGCCTCGAGGAGGAGCACGGTGCGCGTCAGGTCGCCCAGGTGGGCGGGCGCGAACGAGTTGACGAGCGATCCGACTCCGTAACGGGCGCAGGCATCGACGCGGCCGAGCTGCCCGCCCGCTCCGTGGATTGCCTGCTGCCAGACCAGGCCACAGCCGGCCCGTCGCGGCCGCAAAGAGGGCTGCGGAAGCGACGAGGAGGCGCCCATCGGCGCCTCCCGCCGCCTCTGCGGCGCGCCCGAGGAGCGGCCGCAGGAGCGGCCAGGCAGCTGCGGTGGCGCCGGTCGCCGCCGCGAGACAGGAGAGAGAAAGCAGCGCGCGCCGGCCGAGCCGAGGCCCGAGCGGCGACGCGCCGCTAGGCCGCACTACGGGTCGACCTCCATTCTCGGTCGACGCGTTAGCGCGCAGGGTCGCCCAGAGCGAAGCTCGGCCGCGACCGCCTCCTCGTGCTGCGCGCAGCTCAATAGGGTCTTCCAGCTGTTCAGATGCTCGCCGCGGTGAAAATCGCCGCTTGCGACGGCAGGGAGACGGCGCTCTGCGACCCAGGCGAAGACCTCGTCGCGGTTCACCAGCTCGAAGCGGTCGACCACGTCTGCAGCCCACTCGGGCTCGCATGCGAAACGGGCGGTGACGCGGACGGCGGCACGCGCGTCGGCGAGTGAATAGGGATGCGCCGCGACGAGCGCCGCGCCCGCCGCCCTCGCCTGGCCGAGCGCCTCATCGAGTCCCGCGTCGACACCGATGAAGCGGCGCAAGCCGATCGCGACCGCATGGTCGGCGCGCGTCGGATCCGGGTCCTCGACGGTGAGCTCGAGTCCCGGCAGGACGAGCAATCCGTACTGCGTGCGAGCGCGATCGGCTTCGGCATCGATCTCCGCAAGGTAGGCGGCGAAGTTCTCCGCGCGCACGTACTCCCGACGCGTGCTTGTGACGACGTGGTCGGTGATCGCAAGAACGTCGAACCCCGCCGCTCCATAGAGGTCGACGAGGGCCGCGGGCGCGAGGTCGCCGTCGCTCCAGGTCGTATGCGCGTGGAGCTCCGCGAGGAGGGGGATCCGCCGCCGGGCCACTGCCAATCTCTTCGGCATCCGGATCCCTCTTCCGTGCGTCGAGGTGGTAACGGTCCGGGGGCGGGTTCGTAAACGGCGAGATCGACCCGCCGCCTTTTCGAAGAGAACGGTAAAAGCTCACCTCAGCGGGGCCTGCGTCAAATGCGGGCTGAGCGAAGAAGCGCTGCTACTGGCGCTCAGTTGCGACGGACGATGCGTTCGGTGCCGATCGAACGCGAGACGATTCGAAGCGAGCCACATCTCTCGGCCCGAGCAAGCGGTGAATGCGTGTCGGGCCTTTCCCTTTGAGGTCGATGACCGTTGCCGGCGACAAGAGGAAGTGGTCACCGAGCCGGTCGGCCACCGCCTGGCTGACGGTCAACGCGAAGTTCGACACCGAATTCCGTCCACCGCCGACCAATACGAGCTGGTCGTGGTCGAGCGGTAACTCTGAACCGTCGCTGGTTGGATTCATCCGCGACTGGACGCGGCGCCAAGGGCCGGAAGCGTTTGCCGGACACGATGCAGACTGTTGGGGAGCTGTTGGGGGAGGGTCGGCGCGATCGCAGAAAACGCCTAACCAAGCCAAATCCAGAGCTAGAGAGCTCCGAGATCGCACCCAGAGGTCGCCGGTTCGAGTCCGGCTAGCTCCATGAAACCGCCGCAAAGCGGCGGTTTTTCGTCCGCAGACATAACCGTCTGCGCATCTGGCGCTGGGATCCCGTCAGGGGCTGCTCAGGGTTCGACCGGGGTCATTCCGGATGGCGCCGCGCCGCGCAGCGGGCGACCGTAGTTGGCGTCACGTCGACCAGGAGGAACGATGCCGTCACTCGAGCACAGCACCAACGTCGCCGCCCGCATGGGCCGCTGGAGCGCCCGGCGCCGTAAGACGGCGATCTTCGGCTGGATCGCCTTCGTCGTCGCCGCCGCCGTTCTCGGCGCGGCGCTCGGCACGAAGACGCTCGACCCGGCCGACAATGCCGTCGGCGAGTCGAACCGCGCGCACGAGATCCTCGAGGCCGGCGGGTTCGCCGACACCGCCGACGAGTCCGTCCTCGTCACGAGCGACGTGCACACGGCGGGCGACCCGGCGTTCCGGGGCGTGCTCACCGACGTCGCCCGCGCCGTCGCAGCCCGCGAGGGCGTCTCCGCTGTCCAGCCTCCGCTCGTCTCCGAGGACGGGCACGCCGCAGTCGTGCGGTACGAGCTCGCGGACGCGGACGGGCAGGCGGTCTCGCGCGTGGAGCCGGTGCTCGACTCCCTGGCCGCCGTTCAGGATCGCCACGGGGGATTCCGCGTCGAGCCCTTCGGCGACGCGAGCGCGCAGCTTGCCCTTGACGAGACGATCGGGGCCGACTTCACGCGGGCGGAGTACACCGCGGTCCCCGTGACGCTCGGGATCCTCGTCGTCGTCTTCGGTGCGCTCGTCGCGGCTGGCGTGCCGCTCCTCGTCGGCCTCTCCGCGGTGCTCGCGGCGATCGGCCTCCTCGCGCTCCCGAGTGGGCTCTTCGCCATGGACGAGGCGGCGAGCTCCGTCATCCTCCTGATCGGCCTCGCCGTGAGCGTCGACTACTCGCTCTTCTACCTCAGGCGGGAGCGGGAGGAGCGCGCCGCGGGCAAGGGGGAGCAGGCGGCGCTGGCTGCCGCCGCGGCCACCTCCGGCCGGGCGATCCTGATCTCGGGCCTGACGGTGATCGCCGCCGTCGCGGGGATGTTCTTCGGCGGCTCAGCGATCTGGACCTCGGTCGCGATCGGGACGATTCTCGTCGTCGCCATCGCCGTCGTCGGCTCGCTCACCGTGCTGCCGGCGACGCTCGGCTGGCTCGGCGACCGGGTCGAGAAGGGGCGGCTCCCGCTCCTGTCGCGCCGGAATGCGGGCGCCGACTCGCGCGTCTGGGGCGGGATCGTCGGCCGCGTTCTTAGGCGCCCGGCGCTCTCGGCCGCTCTCGCTGGCGGGCTGCTCGCCGCCCTCGCCGTCCCGACGTTCTTCATGCGTACGGCCGATTCAGGCATCGATGCGCTGCCGCGCTCGCTCGAGATCGTCCAGACGTACGAGCGCATCCAGGCCGCCTTCCCCGGCGGGCCGCTGCCGGCGCTCGTGGCGATTGAGGCGCCGGACGTCGCGGCGCCCGAGGTGCGCGATGGGATCGCGCGGCTGCGCGCCGAGGCGGTGGCGACTGGCACCATGGCCGAGCCGATCACCGTCCGGGCGAGCGCGGACGGCCGCGTCGCGCTCGTCTCGGTCCCGCTCGCCGGGAGCGGCACCGACGAGGCGTCGGTCAGGGCGCTGGCGGCACTCCGCGACGAGGTGATCCCGGCGACGGTCGGCCGGCTCGCCGGCGTCGAGGTCGCGGTCACGGGGCCGACTGCGGTCTCCGAGGACTTCGCCTCGCTGATGAACGAGCGGATGCCGCTGGCGATGGGCTTCGTGCTCGTGCTCGCGTTCGTCCTCTTGCTCGTCGCCTTCCGCTCGATCGTGATGGCCGCCAAGGCCGTGCTGCTGAACCTGCTCTCGGTCGGGGCCGCCTACGGACTGCTCGTGGCGGTGTTCCAGTGGGGCTGGGGCGAGCGCCTGCTCGGCTTTGAGTCGACCGGTGCGATCGTCTCCGGGCTGCCGCTGTTCCTGTTCGTCGTCCTCTTCGGGCTCTCGATGGACTACCACGTCTTCATCCTCAGCCGGATCCGGGAGGCCTATGACGGCGGCATGTCGACCGAGGCCGCGGTCGCGCACGGCATCCGGACGACGGCCGGCACGGTCTCCGCCGCCGCGTTCGTGATGGTGGCGGTCTTCTCCATTTTCGTCACGCTTTCGGCGAGCGACCTGAAGCAGTTCGGCTTCGGGCTCGCGGCTGCGATCCTGATCGACGCGACGATCGTGCGCGCCGTGCTCCTACCCGCGACGATGAAGCTGCTGGGACGCTGGAACTGGTATCTCCCCAGCTGGCTGGGCTGGCTGCCGCGCCTGTCGGACGGGGGCGCGACGGCCGCGGAGGCGGTGTGAGGATGAGCGACCAGACGATTGAAACCGAGACGGCGCGACTCGAGCGCAGCCGCTCCGACCGAATGCTCGCGGGCGTCGCGGGCGGGCTGGGCGCGTACTTCGAGCTCCACCCGGCCGTCTTCCGCGTCTCGTTCGTTGTCCTGACCCTGATGGGCGGCGCGGGGATCCTGATCTACCTCGCGGCGGCGCTCGTGATGCCGGACGAGGGGAAGGAGGACTCGTTCGCCACGGCGGCGCTGCGCCGCCGGGGGCACCGCCCCTGGCTCGTGATCGCGCTCGGGCTGCTCTCGGTCGTCGTGCTCGCGATCCTCTCGGAGGTGCCGGTGTGGCCGCAGGGGGACGCGTGGCTCTTCTTGCTTGCCGCCGGTGCCCTCGTGCTCTGGCTCACCTGGTACGCGGTCGGGACCGCGCGCTCGGGCTGGCTGCGCGGGCTCGGCATCCTCCTCGCAACGCTCGCAGTCGTCCTCCTCCTGTTCGTGGCCGGCTTCTTCGCCGCGTTCGACGTCGACCTCGGGAAGGGCGTGGACGAGCGCACGTACGCGCCCGCGACCGCCGGCGAGCTCCGCGACCGGTACGAGCTCGGGCTGGGCGAGCTCGCCTTCGACCTGCGCTCCGTTTCGTTTCCGCCCGGCGTGACCACACTCGACGTGCGCGTCGATCTCGGCAGCGTCCGCGTGCTCCTACCGCAGAACGTCGCCCTGCGGGCGTCCGCCGACGCGAAGCTCGGCGGGATCGACCTGCTCGGGCGGCACGTCGAGGGCTGGACCGTCGAGGATCGGGTCGCGGAGGCGGGCACGCGGGTGCTCGTGCTCGACGCGAGCATCGGGCTGGGCGAGATCGAGGTTCAGCGGTGAGCGCGGGCGCGTTGCCGCGGCTGGCGCTCGACACGGACCGGCGGGCGCTCGCGGGCGTCTGCGCAGGCATCGCCCGGTCGATCGGCGCCGACGTGACCCTCGTGCGCCTCGTCTTCGCCGTGCTCGCGCTCGCCGGCGGGGCCGGGATCCTCCTCTACCTCGCACTCTGGGCGTACGCGCGGGCCCGGCGGGTATGGCTGACTGTCCTGCTCGCGTTCGTCGCGGGCGCGATCGTGCTCGGGGCGATCGGCTTCTCCGGGGCGGGCGTCGGCGGGATCGCGCTCGTCGTCGTCGGCCTCTGGCTCGCGCTGCGGCACGGTCGCAGCCTCCGCCCGGACGCTCGGGTGTCCTACTGGGGCCTCGGGCTCGCCGCGATCGGCGTCGCGATCGCAGTTCCCGGCGGCACGTCGACGCTGCTCGGGCC
>DASZCE010000333.1:0-12112 GCA_035943455.1 Gaiellaceae bacterium
GGCCAACGCAGCGAGCGCCCCCTGATAGGGGGGGACGGTCGAGCCCGCGAAGTCCTGCATCCCGAGCGCGAACAGCCAGCCGTCCGGGTGCCAGATCCAGTGCGAGACGACCGAGTAGATCAGCGTGAAGAGGACGCCGAACGCGAAATAGACGTACAGCTTCGTGCGTTCCGCCATCGCGCCCCAGACGATCGCCAGCGACACGGCGGCGAAGACGACCTGGAAGAGGTAGCCCGCGCCGGCCGGGATCGAGCCGAACCAGCTGAACGGCTCGGCGCCAATTGCGGTCAGCGTGTCCGCCGAGGGAGCGAAGCCGGAGCCGCCGACGAGGCCGTTCCCGCCGTCGCCGAAGGCGATCCCGTACCCGACGAGGTAGTAGACGAGCGACGCGATTCCGAGCACGAGCACGTTCTTGGCCGCGATGTGCCCGGCGTTCTTCATCCGGGTCAGCCCCGCCTCCAGGAAGGCGAAGCCGGCCTGCATGAACATGACCAGGATCGCCGCGACGATCACCCAGACGGTGCTCGCTGCGATGACGAGCTCCTTGGTCGTCATACCCGCTCCACCTCCTCCAGCTTCAGGCCCGTTCGGTTGTGCGTCACACCTGCGACCGGTGCCGTCCAGACGATCCCGTCGCCGGACTCGTTGCCGCTGCGTGCGGCGTCAGCGATCGCGGCGACCACACCGTCCGCGATCTCCTCGGCCACGACGAAGGTGAGCACCGCCTTCGGGAGGAACCTCGACTCGAACACCCGCCCGCGGTACTCGTGGGTGATTCCGCGCTGACGCCCGTGGCCGATCGCTTCGACCACCGTGACGCCGACATGGCCCGTCTGCTCCTCGACCGCGTCGATCACCGTCTCGACGCGCTCTCGGATCACGACCGCTTCGACCTTGATCACGCTGACCTCCGTTCCATGAGGACGACGTCACGCCAGACGCCTCGGTGTTGACCGATTCGCTCGCGTGACCCGACGACGCGGAAGCCGCAGCGCTTGTGCAGCTCGAGAGACGCCTCGTTCTCCGGGAAAATCCCGGTTTGGATCGTCCAGATGCCGTCGTCTTCGGATCGCCGGATCAGCTCCTCCAGCAGGGCGCGGCCCACGCCACGCCCTTGCGCCGAGTCGGCCACGTAGACGCTGTTCTCCGCGACACCCGCGTAGACGCATCGCTCGGAGACCGGCGCCAGGGCGGCCCAGCCGACGATCTGGCCGCCCTCGAGGGCCACCAGGCGGTGGCCCTCGAGGTGCGTACGGTCCCACTGTTCCCACGAGGGAGCCTCGGTCTCGAACGTCGCTTTCCCGCCGGCGATCCCTTGCTCGTAGATCGCCCTCACGGCCGGCCAGTCCTCACGGCGAAGCTCCCTCAGCTCCACTAGCAGTCGAAGTAGAGGGAGAACTCCGCCGGGTGCGGCCGCAGCCGCACGGAGTCGACCTCGTTCTCGCGCTTGTAGTCGATCCAGGTGCGGATCAGCTCCTCGCCGAAAACGCCGCCCTTCGTGAGGAACTCGTGGTCGGCCTCGAGCGCGTCGAGCGCTTCGGCCAAGGAACCTGGGACCTGCGGGATCTCGGCCGCGATCTCTTCGAAGAGGTCGTAGTCCGCCGGTGTCCCCGGATCCAGCCCGCGCTCGATCCCGTCGATCCCGGCCATCAGCATCGCCGAGAACGCCAGGTACGGGTTCGCCGCCGCGTCAGGGCACCGGAACTCGATCCGCTTCGCCTTCGGCGAATCGGAGTACATCGGGATCCGGATGCAGGCGGAACGGTTGCGCTGCGAGTAGACGAGGTTGACCGGCGCCTCGTAGCCGGGGACGAGCCGCCGGTACGAGTTCGTCGTCGGCGCGCAGAAGGCGAGCAAGGCCGGCGCATGCGTCAGCAGCCCGCCGATGTAGCTCCGCGCGAGCGTCGAAAGCCCGGCGTAGCCGTCGGCCTCGGCCATCAGCGGCTCGCCCTGCTTCCAGAGCGACTGGTGCGTGTGCATGCCCGAGCCGTTGTCCCCGAACAGCGGCTTCGGCATGAACGTAGCCGTCTTCCCCGCCGCGCGAGCGGCATTCTTGACCACGTACTTGTAGACCATGACCTGGTCGCCCATGCGCGTCAGCGGCTGGTACCGGAGGTCGACCTCGCACTGTCCGCCGGAGGCGACCTCATGGTGGTGGAACTCACACGGGATGCCGAGCCGCTCGAGCGTGAGGACGATCCGCGTCCGCAGGTCGTTCAGCGTGTCGTGCGGCGCCGGTGGGAAGTAGCCCTCCTTCTCGCGGACGGTGTAGCCGAGGCCAGGCTTGCCGGAGTTCCAGTGGCCCTCGGCCGAGTCGACGGCGTAGTGCGAGTGGTTGACGCCGAGGTCGTACGAAACCTCGTCGAAGACGAAGAACTCGCACTCCGGCCCGAAGTACGCCGTGTCGGCGATGCCAGTTTGCTCGAGGTACGCCTCTGCGCGCCGAGCGACCCCGCGAGGGTCCTTGCCGTACGGCTGACGGGTGACCGGGTCCGCGATCTCGCAGACGAGGGAGAGGGTCGGGGCCTCGGTGTAGGGGTCGAGGATCGCGCTCCCCGGATCCGGCATCAGCAGCATGTCGGACTCCGAGATTCCCTGCCAGCCTCGGATCGACGAGCCGTCGAAGCCGAGGCCGTCGTCGAAGGCTGATTCGCCGAATGCCGACACCGGCAGCGACATGTGCTGCCACGTACCGAGCAGGTCACAGAACTTGAGATCGACCATCTGGGCCTGCGTCTCACCCGCCCACGCGATCGCCTCCTTCGCGGCCGTGGCCGTCTTCGCCCCGTTTGCCAGGTAGTGCCTCGTCTCGAGCTCGCTCACCGTTTCCCTCCTTGAACGCGAAAAGGCCCCAGGACTCGTGAGTCCTGAGGCCCCATTGCCTCGGCCCGCACCTTCGGCGGCGCGTGCCTCATCAGAAGGTAGCGATCAATTCGGACGGAGACAACCCCTCCTAGTCCGCTCAGAGGCGGTCAAGCGTGCGACACAACGCGAGTCGGGGCCCCGACGGAACCTCCTGAACCGCGCGGACGTAGTTCGGGCGTGCGGCCGCTCGGCGTCCTTTCTGCGTTTTTCCTCCTCGTCGCCGGCGCGGCAGCAGCGAAGGAGTTCCCGCCCGGCGAACTGATGGTTTGCGGCGCGACGCACTGCCGCGTCGTGACGGACGCCCACTCGCATGCGCTCAGCCATCTCCTCTGGGGCGACCGCCCTGTCGTCCGCGTGTCCACACCGCCAGTCGGCTCGCCGATCTACCAGCTCCGCTTCAAGACCGGCCCGGTCGGCGCGATCATGAGCCGAACGGCGATCCGCGTCCACGGTCTCACCTGCGGGCGCTTCCAACGTGGGAAGTGGTACCGGCTGCCGCACGAGGTGCGTGGCATGACGGAGGGACTAGGGCCGAAACGGCTGCGGCGCTCAGTCCCGCGCTCCTGCTAAGCCGCGAGCACTGTACGCCCGTACCGTGAGGCCGTGGTGTCATGAACGCTTGCGCCCGCCTGGGGCTGCTCACACCCGCCCCGCCTCAGAGGTGTGGCCGAAGGCTCCGGCCCAAACGGCTGAGACCGGCGATTAGGCCCTCCTGCTAAGGTCTTTCTCGTGCGGATGTTCCCGGTCGGCTGACGAGCTTCATCGGCGCGCGGGCCTCCTGAGGGGCCTGCTGCAGCCTGTTCTCGCCAACTTTCGATCGCAGGAGACATCGCATGACCCCAACAACGAACACGAATGGAGCGCCCGCCGTCGTCGTGGACGACCTCCGGAAGGAGTTCGTCCGCTCCAACGGTCGTGAAGGCCTACGGCGCCGCCGTAAGCGTGTGGCGGCGCTCGACGGCGTGTCGTTCGAGGTCCGGCGCGGCGAGACGGTCGCGATTCTCGGCCAGAACGGCTCCGGGAAGTCGACGCTGATCCGGCTGCTCTCGACCCTGCTCCTTCAGGAGGGCGGCGGCGCGAGCATCTTCGGTCACGACGTCTTCGCCGAGACGAGGGCGGTCCGGCGGCTGATCAACCGCGTGTCGGTGGAGGCCTCCTTCTTCAAGAAGATGTCGGCGGTCGAGAACCTGAGCTACGCCGCGCGCTTCTACGGCATGGCGCCGGCCGCGACGCGGAGGCAGATTCCCGAGATCCTCGAGCGGGTCGGCTTTCCGCGCGACCGGATTGGTGAGCCGATGGAGGACCTGTCGCGCGGCATGCAGCAGAAGGTGGCGCTCGCGCGCGCCCTCCTCACCGCACCGATCGTCCTGCTCCTCGACGAGCCGACGACCGGCCTCGACCCGCGCTCGAAGATCGAGGTGCAGCAGTTCATCCGCGAGATCCGCGAGATGCACGACGCGACCGTGCTGCTCTGCACGCACGACCTCGTCGAGGCCGAGGAGCTCGCCGAGCGCGTCGGCATCCTCGACCGCGGACGGCTGATCGAGCTCGCTCCGCCCGAGGAGCTGAAGCGCCGGTACGGAGCCGAGACGCTCGAAGAGGCGTTCTTCGCCGCCACCGGCAAGGCCTTCGAGGACGAGCCGCCCGAGGAGGAGGAGTAATGCCACAGGGAGCGGCGGCAGTTCTCCGCCACGAGCTGATCGGACTCGCGGGCGTCTTCGAGCGCAACGTCTACCTCGTTCGCCGCTACATCTGGTGGGACATCGCGTTCTTCGTCTGGACCGTGGCGAACACGCTCACGATCGTCTTCATCGGCGAGGGCGTGCAGGCGACGGGCGGCGACGTCGACGTCGATCGACTCACCACGACCCTGCTCGTCGGGGCCGTGGTCTGGGCCTACCTCGGCGTCATCTTCGAGATCCTGACCGAGACCGTCGCCTGGGAGCGCTGGGAGGGGACGATCGAGTACACGTTCATGGCGCCCCTCTCCCGGCCCGTGCACCTGTTCGGGATGGGTCTCTTCGCGATCGTCTACGGGGTCGTCCGCGCGATCCTGCTCTTCGGCGTCGTTGCCCTGTTCTTCGATCTCGAGCTGCCGCAGGCCGACTACTTCGCCGCGCTCGTACTCCTCCTCGTGGCTTCCGTGTCGTTCATCGGAATCGGGATGATGTGCGCCGTCCTGCCGCTGATCTCGCCCGAGAAAGGGACGCAGCTCGGCTTCATGGCCCAGGGGATCCTGCTCGTGATCTCGGGCGTCTACTACCCGGTCGACGTCCTCCCCGGCTGGATGCAGCTCTTCTCGACGATCTCGCCGGCGACCTACGCGCTCGACGGCCTTCGCGACGCGATCCTCGACGGTGACGGCCTGCTCAGGCTGGGCGACGAGCTCTGGCCGCTCGTCGTGATCGGCATCGTCTCGATCCCGCTCGGCCTCTGGGTCTTCCGGACAGGAGAGACGTACGCGAAGCGGCACGGGAAGCTCAAGCGGTCAGGATGAGCACGTCCATCACGCCTCGGGTCTGGGGCGAGATCTCCGCTCACGTGCACGCTGCCCGACTCCGCTACTTCGCCCAGACGCGTGCGGCCGAAGTGCGGCGAGCTGATGGGGCGCTCGCCGTCGTCACCGGCGCATTCTCGAACATCGAGAACGGTATCGTCTGCGAGCGGGCCGATGTTCAGGCCGAGGTTGCGGCAGACCTCGTCGGCTGGATCCGGGAGCGCAATGTCCCGGCGTCGTGGATCTCCGAGACCGTCGAGGCGCCCGACGAGCTGGCCGAAGCCTTGCGCTCACTGGGCTGCCGCGAAGAAACGGCTGGCGTCGACATGGGTGCCGAAATCCGCGCAGCGCCAAAAGTTGCTCGGCTCAGCGGCGTGCGGATCGAGGAGGTTGTCAGCTCGACCGCGCTGGAGCAATGTCTCGACGTCGCGCAAACCTGCCAGTGGTTCGGCCGCGAGGAGCATCGCGAGCGGCAGCGGCGCCTCTACACGAACGTTGGTCTCGGAGCAGACGGTCCGCATCGTCATTGGATCGCCAAGCGCGGGGAAGTCCCGGTCGGGCTCGCTACGGCATTCTTCGCCGACGGAGCGGTTCTCCTCGAGAACCTGGCGGTGGTGGCGGCCGAGCGTCGACGCGGTATCGGCACCGCCTTGACGACGCGTCGCCTCGCCGCGGCGCACAGCGTTGGCTGCACGCTTGCCGTGCTAGCTCCAACGGCCTATTCCCGGCCGTTCTATGCACGTCTTGGCTTCACGCTGACCTCGAGTCCGCCACGGCGCTGGTGGTACCTACCGTGATCCGGCGCGCGCGTGCCGACGCCGACCTCGCCCGTTGGTGCGACGTCTGGAACGCGATCTCCCCGCGTGAGCCGATCCGGGTCGAGGAGATCAAGCGGCGGTTGGCCCGCCAGCCCGAGCGGATCTACCTGATCGGCGGCGACGTGGGTGCGGGATTGGTGGCGCCGTCGGACTCGCCGGGCCGACTCTACGTCGGCGTCCGCGTCCTCCCGGAGGCGCGACGCCGCGGGCTTGGATCGGCGCTGTTCGAGCTTCTCAGGGCATACGCCCGGGAGCTGAAGCCGGAGTGGCTCTCGACCCAGGTCTCCGAGGCGGAGCCAGAGTCGATCGCCTGGGCGAAGCGGCGCAGCTTCCAGGAATACGGGCGTCAGGTCGAGCTCGTGCTCGAGCTGCGCGGCGACGAGCAGTCGCCGGCACCTCCCGACGGCATCGAGATCGTCGAGCTGACCGAGGAGATGTACGACGCTGCGTACCAACTCACGCTCGAGGCGTGGGACGACCTTCCGACCGAGGTGCCGGTCGAGGCTCCGTCGTACGACGTCTGGCTCGAGGAGGAGGTGCCCGGCCCCGTCGCCTTCGTGGCGCTCGACCGGGGCGAAGTCGTGGGCTTCGCCGCCCTCATGGAGCGAGGCCCCGCGCGGCTCGAGCACGGGCTGACCGCGACACGCCGCTCTCATCGTCGGAGAGGGATCGCGACGGCGCTCAAGCGAACCGAGATCGCCTGGGCCGCCGGAAACGGCTATCGGGAGCTGATCACGTTCACCCAGGACGGGAACGCGGGCATGCAGGCGATCAACCTCGCGCTTGGCTTCGTCGCACAGCCCGCCTGGATCTCGATGCGGAGGCGGCCGTGAGACGGCTCGACGCTCTCAAGGTCTATTACGGGATCGAGTTCTTCGGGGACATCGGTCGCCACGCGGCCTTCACCGTTTGGGCCGTCTATCTCGTCCGGGACGTCGGACTGAACCCGCTCGAGCTCGTTCTCCTGGGGACGGTCGGGGAGATCAGCTACTTCCTGCTCGAGGTCCCGACGGGCGTCATCGCCGACTCGTACAGCCGCCGCGCTTCCGTGATTCTCGGCCTGCTCGTGAGCGGCGTCTCCGCGATCGTCGTTGGGGTCACGCACGAGTACGCGGTCATCCTGGCTGCCTCGGCGCTCTGGGGCTTGGGCAGCGCCCTGATGAGCGGCGCCTACGAGGCGTGGGTCACCGACGAGCACGGCCTCGACGGCATCACCGGCGTGTTCCTGCGCGGCGCGCAGTACGCGTATTCCGGGGCGATCGTCGGCGCGATCCTCGGCGTTGCAGTTGCGACGCAGCATCTCGGTGCCGCGCTCGTCTTCGGAGGGGCGGTCACGATCGCCACCGGCGTCGCCTGTCTCTTCGTGATGCCGGAGGAGGGCTTCAGGCGCAGGCCGGCGGCGGAACGACTGTCCGCAGTGCGCGAGCTACGCCGGAACGCGGTCGTCGGCGCCCGTCTCATCAGAGAGCATCACGTCCTCCTGCTCATTGTCGGAATCACGTTCTTCGCGGGCGCGGCGTCCGAGGGACTCGACCGGCTCTGGGAAGCGCACCTCATCCGCGACGTCGGGCTGCCTGAGCTCTGGGGGCTGGATCCCGTCGTCTGGTTCGGCATCTTCAACGTCGTCGGCCTCGCCGCCGGCATCGTGATCACCTCGATGCTCGTACCACGGCTCGCGAACGCGGGCGACGGCGAGCTGGCCGTAACGCTCCTCGCGCTCACCGCCATCCTGAGCACCGGGATGGTTGTCTTCGGCCTCGCGGCCGGGTTCGCCCTCGCGGCAGGCGCGTACCTCGTCGCCCGGCTGGCGCGGCGGATCAACGAGCCGCTCTACGCCGCCTGGCTGAACCGCAACATCGAGGACTCGAGCGTTCGCGCTACCGTGAACTCGCTGGTGGGGCAGTCGGATGCGATCGGCGAGATCGCGGGCGGGCCGGCCATCGGGGTCGTGGGGACGCTCTCCGGCATGCGGGCGGCGCTCGTCGCTTCGGGTCTCCTGCTGACGCCGGCGATCGCGCTCTACGGACGGGCGCTCCGCCACGGTGGCCGCGAGCCCGAGCTCGAGGAGGCGAAGGCGGCTGCCTGACCTGTTAGTCTCCGACACCACGGAGGCAACGGAGCCTCGGGCGGTTGCCCGGGGCTTTTCTCGTTTCAAGGAGGCGTGATGGCGCAGGCGGAGTCGAGAACGCGAGCAACGTCGAGCCCCGAGGCCCGGCGCGAGGCGCTTGGTCGGGCAGACAAGGAGGGCGTCGAGTTCGTTCTGCTCTGGTTCACGGACATCGAAGGGCACCTGAAGAGCTTCGCGATCACCCCGTACGAGCTCGAGGACGCGCTCGACGACGGGATGGGCTTCGACGGTTCGTCGATCACGGGCTTCAACGCGATCGAAGAGTCGGACATGGTCGCTATTCCCGACCCGAACACGTTTCAGCTGATGCCGTGGAAGGAGGGCGAGACGAAGGTCGCACGGATGATCTGCGACATCGTCACGCCGGATGGGAACCCGTACGACGGCGACTCCCGCTACGTGCTCCGACGGGCGCTCGAGCGGATGCAGAGCATGGGCTTCGACACCTTCAACGTCGGCCCCGAGCTCGAGTACTTCATCTTCAAGGACGACGAAGGCACCGAGACGCTCGACGAGGGCGGCTATTTCGCGATGACGACCCTCGACGCTGCCACCGAGCTGCGGCAGGAGACGGTCCGAGCTCTGGAGGGGATGGGGATCCCGATCGAGTACGTCCACCACGAGGTCGGTCCCTCCCAGCACGAGATCGACATGCGCTTCGCCGACGCGCTGGCGATGGCCGACCACACCGTCACGTACCGCCTGATCGTCAAGGAAGTCGCCAAGAAGGCCGGCTTCCACGCGACCTTCATGCCGAAGCCGATCTTCGGCGAGAACGGCTCGGGAATGCACACACACCAGTCGCTCTTCAGCGACGGACGGAACGCGTTCTTCGACGAGGACGACAAGTGGCACCTATCCGATGCCGGCAAGTCCTTCATCGCCGGCCAGCTGCGGCACGCGCGCGAGATCTCCGCCGTCTTCGCTCAGTGGGTCAACTCCTACAAGCGACTGGTGCCCGGCTACGAGGCACCGGTGTACGCGGCCTGGTCGCAGCGGAACCGATCCGCGCTGATCCGGATCCCGGTCTACAAGCCGGGCCATGAGCAGGCGACGCGCGCCGAGATTCGCTGCCCTGATCCGGCGTGCAACCCGTACCTCACCTTCGCGTGCCTCCTCCACGCCGGGCTGGACGGAATCGAACAGGGGTACGAGCTACCCGAGCCGATGGAGACGAATCTCTACCACCTCACCGCAGAACAGCGAGAAGAGCGCGGAATCACGTCGCTGCCGGAGACGCTCGGCGAGGCGATCGACGAGCTGTCGCACTCCGAGCTTGCACGCAAGGCGCTCGGCCCTCACATCTTCGAGCACTACGTCGAACTGAAGCGGAAGGAGTGGGACGACTATCGAGTGCAGCTGACGTCGTGGGAGCGCGAGCGGTACCTGCCGGTGTTGTGAGGCAACGCTTGCGGTGCCGTCTTCAGGATGCCGGTCTTCGACCGGCATCCGTCTGACGACCGGTCGACAGCGTCGACTGATCGGAGCCGCAGTAGGCCCAGAACGACCACGAGCTGCAAACGCAGCTCGCAGTCGGCCGTCAGTTCGTCCTACCCGCCGCAGAGCAGGGCAGGACTCCTGCATTTTTCCTGCTTTTCGGGGATTTGCCTAGTAGCCCTTTCGGACTAGAGAAACGCCCGAATCGTCTCTCGGGTGACGTTGAGTCCCACGACTCCGGACGAGCCGTCGATCTCCTCGATCGCGTCAGCCGGAACGAGCCGCCGGCGTCTGGCGAGAAAACCCGAGCGGACGGAAAGAGCGTCAGGAACGTCCGGAGTCGTCCCGTACATCGGGCACTCCACTCGACCGACGATCCGACCCCTGACGTCGGCGACGAGGTAGCCGATCGTCCGGTGAAGGTCAGGCGCGGCGGCGGCGTCGTTCACGAACCTCGAGGCTACGCCTGCGTTGTCAACGTTTCTCGCACGCTCGGTAAGAAGTCTGTAAGAGGAATCGGCTCAGACGGAGCGCCGCGCAGGCGGCGCTCCGTCAGCCGTTACGTCATACAGGACGTGGTCGGACGCGCCGGCCGCCGACGAGGAAGAACGCGCCGGCGATCGCCAAGGCGATGCCGCCGGCGAGAACCACCGTCTCGCCCGGCGTCGGAGCCCAGGAGATGCCTGGATCCGACACTGTGCCCGTAGCAGGAGATGCAATCGGTGTCGTTGCGCGCGGTACCGCCCGATCGTCCGGGGACACCCCAGGAGTCGGCGCCTGGACAGGAGTTGCCCTTGGCACCGCCCGGTCGTCTGGAGCAAGACCAGGTGCCTCGATGGGAGTGGCCCGCGGGACGGCCCGATCGTCCGGAGCGAGGCCAGGGGCCTCGACCGGAGTTGTCCGCGGCATCGCTCGATCGTCCGGCGACAGAGCAGGTGCGGGTGCCTCGACCGGAGTAGCCCGCGGCATCGCTCGATCGTCTGGAGCGATACCGGGTGCCTGGGTCGGGGTAGCCCGCGGCACTGCCCGATCATCCGGAGCGACGCTCGGTGCCGGAGTCGGAGTCGCACGCGAGACGGCCCGGTCATCGGAGGCGAGCTGTGGCGCCGGCGTTGGAGCCGCACGTGACACAGCCCGGTCATCCGGGCCGGAAACCTGCGTCACCGGCGTCCCGGCGCCGAGATACGGCCCGGGCTCCGCCGCCGCCTTCACCGCCATGCCCGTCGCGGCGGTTGCGGCCACGGCGAGTGCAAGAGCGGTCTCGCGGATTCCGTGCGCTTCGACATCGGACTCCACTGCCTGCTTTAGCGCTTCGGGGTCGAAGGTGAGAATCACGTCTTGGCCGGCGGCCTCCTCGAGCACGCGCTCGAGGTCGGACCGCTCCCACGACACCGCAATGTTGCGGGACTCGCGGGACTCGCCGTCGGAGAACCGAGAGACGTCGAGAACGAGCTGGATCGGTTCACCCTCGCTCGCGAGCACCTCCTCGATCTCCGCCCTCGAGATGGAGGTCGTGATCCCTTCGCCCACGTCCGGCGCGGTCACGAGCATTGCTCGTGCAGCTAGCTCCTCCATAGGCGCTCCTTTCGGGTTGCATCGGCGCCGTGGGTCGGCACCGCTCTCCTTCCCTTGACGGGTGAACTGCGCCAAATCTTCCCACTTCCTCCGATTGCCTTCAATACGCCGGTCCGTTCCTAGAATCGAATCGATGGACGCTCCCGCCCGGCATCTTCGCCTCCTGACCGAGACGATTGCGGCAGTCAACTCGACGCTCGACCTCGAGGAAGTGCTGGCGCTCGTTGCCCGCAAGGTTGCCGAGGCGCTCGCGACGGAGGCGTGCTTCGTCTACCTCTACGACGAAGGCGCGAACGAGCTCGTGCTTCGCGCCACCCACGGGACCGCCGTCGCGGCGATGACACGCCGACCTCGGATGCGCCCGGGCGAGGGGATCACGGGGACGGCAGCCGCTGAACGCCGACCGATCATGCTTCCGAGACAGGCGCACCTCGACCCTCGCTTCAAGGGGTTTCCCAACCTTCCCGAAGACCAGTACGAGTCGATCCTTGCCGTGCCGATCCTCGCCCGCGACAAGCTGGCCGGCGCCCTCAACGTCCGCACGATCGCGCCGCGCGAGTTCACGCAGGACGAGATCGAGCTCCTCCTTGCGATCGCCGACCAGGTCGCCCAGACGATCGAGCACGCGAAGCTCTACAGCGAGGCGCAGCGGCGCGTGCACGAGCTCGAGGCGCTCGCGCGCATCTCCGAGGCTGTTTCCGAATCGCTGTACCTGGAGGAGTCGCTCGAGGCGATCGTCAAGACGACGATGGCCGCCGTGCACGCGACCGGGGCGGCGCTCGTGCTCGAGGA
>DASZCE010000334.1:0-2732 GCA_035943455.1 Gaiellaceae bacterium
GTTGAAGACAGGCGTCTCGTAGGCTCGAACAATCAGGTTGAAGGCCCGCTCATCGCCGCGTTGGGCCTTCCGCAGTACGCCGAAATCTGGCTGGGGGAGCGCCAAAGGAGGTCGAGTATAGCCCGGCTATCCGGGGTAGACGATCAAATTTTTACCGGTCATTTGTAAAGACGGTTGGAGGCCGAGCAGCCCCAGTGCGGTCGGGGCCAGATCGGACAGTTCACCCCCTTCGGTGAGCGAAGCGTTCGTATCGGTGAGCACGAGCGGAACGGGGTTGGAGGTATGTGCGGTATGTGGCGAGCCGTCGTCCTCGAGCATCCGTTCGGCGTTGCCGTGGTCGGCCGTGACGAGCGCCGCGCCGCCTCCTCCCTCGACGGCGGCCACGACCTCGCCGAGGCAGGCGTCGACGGTCTCGACGGCCTTGATGGCGGCGGGGATCGAGCCGGTATGTCCCACCATGTCGGGGTTCGCAAAATTCAATACGGCAAAGCCGTACTGACCGGATTCGATTGCCGATACGAACCGGGCTGAAACCTCCGGAGCCGACATCTCCGGCTTGTGGTCGTAGCTCGGGACGTCGCGTGGAGACGGCACCAGGATCCGCACCTCGCCGGGCAGCTGCTCCTCGCGTCCGCCGTTGAAGAAGTAGGTCACGTGCGCGTACTTCTCCGTCTCGGCGGCATGGAGCTGGCGCACGCCCCGCTCCGCAAGGACTTCGGCCACGCTGTCCTCGAGCTCCTGCTCCGGGAAGGCGACGGGGCAGTCGAAGTCGTCGCGATACCGGGTCATCGTCGTGACGTCGAAGCCCGAGGCGAGCAGCTTCTGGGTCAACTGCCTCATCCGGTCCGGGCGGAAGTTGAAGAGGACCACGGCGTCGTTCTCGTCGATCCGCGGGCGGCCGTCGAGCACGATCGGCTCGATGAACTCATCGGTGACGCCCTCGTCGTAGCTGCGTTGCACGCCCTGAACCGGGTCTGACTCCGTCGAGCCTTCGTCACGAGAGAGGAACGCGGCAAGCGCGCGCTCCGTTCGTTCCCAGCGTCGATCGCGGTCCATGGCGTAGTAGCGGCCGACGACGGTCGCGATCCTCTCGGCAGGGAGCTCGGCCAGGTCGGACACGGCCGCGTTGGGCGAGACGTCCCTTCCATCCGTGATGGCGTGGATCCACGTCCGATCCGCCATTCCCTCGCGCGCACCCAGCTCCAGAAGCGCTCGAAGGTGGTCTATGTGGGAATGAACGCCCCCGTACGAGACGAGCCCGATCAGGTGCACGTTCGCGCCGCGAGCCTTCGCTCGCTCGAACGCCCCCCGCAGGGCGGCGTTCGAGTAGAGGTCGCCACTTTCGATCGCGCGGTTGACCCGAACGAGATCCTGGTACGGGATTCGACCCGAGCCGATCGTCAAGTGACCGACCTCGGAGTTCCCCATCTGGCCTGGAGGCAGGCCGACCGCCTCGCCCGAGGCCTTCAGCGTGGTGTGCGGATAGCTCGACCAGAGCCGGTCGAAGACGGGCGTCTCGGCGAGCTCAACGGCGTTCCCCGGACCCGGTGGCGCGCAGCCCCACCCGTCGAGGATCACGAGCGCAACTAGAGGGAACCGCCCGCCCGGCAAATGGAGACGAAGGAGTCGACGTCGAGGGAGGCTCCTCCGACGAGCGCGCCGTCGACGTCGGGCTGCGCCAGGAGCTCGCCGGCGTTCTCCGGCTTCACCGATCCCCCGTACAGCACGGGAACGTCGAGGATCGCCTTGATGAAGGCGTGCGCCTCTTGAGCGAGCTTCGGCGTCGCGGTCTTCCCAGTGCCGATCGCCCAAACCGGCTCGTACGCGATCACGAGGTCGTCGTGGGACTCGAGCGAGACGAGCTGACGACGGAGGACGTCCTCAGTCTCCCCGCGTTCGCGCTCCTCTTCGCGCTCACCGACGCAGGCGATCACCCACAGCCCCGCCTCGAGCGCCGCCACCGCCCGCCGGCCGACGGTCTCGTCGGTCTCGCCGAAGTACTGCCGACGCTCGGAGTGACCGACGATCGTGCCGTAGACACCGAGCTCGACCAGCATCGGCGCCGAGATCTCGCCCGTAAACGCCCCCTCGGGCTCCCAGTGGACGTTCTGGGCCGCGACTGCGATCTCGGTGTCCGCAAGCGCCTGCACCGCCGGTGCCAGCCCCGTGAACGGCGGACAGACGGCCACGTCGACGCCATGCAGGTCGCCGAGCGCATCGCGGAGCGCGCGGCAGAACTCGCCGGTCTCCGACGCCGTCTTGTGCATCTTCCAGTTGCCTGCGATCAGCATCGTCACTACGCCTCTGGAATCACCGCGACGCCCGGCAGCTCCTCGCCGGCGAGAAACTCGAGCGCCGCTCCGCCCCCGGTCGACACCCACGAGACGCGGTCGGCGAGCCCGAGATCGTGCAGTGCCCGCACGGAGTCGGCACCGCCCACGACGGTAAAGCCGTCGACGTCGGCGACGGCCTCCGCCACCGCCCTCGTCCCGCTGGCGAACGGCGGCCATTCGAACACGCCCATGGGCCCGTTCCAGAAGACGGTCTTCGCACGTCGCACGCGTTCGCCGAACTCCGCGCGCGTTTCGGGCCCGATGTCGAGCCCGAGCCAGCCGTCGGGAAGCTTGTCGTAGGGCACGACTGCCGTCTCCGCGTCGGGCGCGAAGGTCGATCCGGCCACCACGTCCTGCGGCAGCACGACCTCGAAGCCGAGCGGATTCTCGCTCCGCATC
>DASZCE010000335.1:0-5231 GCA_035943455.1 Gaiellaceae bacterium
TGCCTTCGATCGCCGCCTTGACGGGCTCGGACGCCGTGAAGACCGGCACCTGAATCTGGCGGCCGAGCTGCTGAAGCTGCTCGACGGCCGCCGGCCGCTGGAGGTCTGCCGCGACGAGCGCGGGCGTGTGCTTCTCCTTCCGGAGCAGGACGGCGAGCTTCGCCGCCGCCGTCGTCTTCCCGGAGCCCTGGAGCCCGGCGAGCAGGATCACGGTCGGCGGCTTGCCGGCGAACGCGAGCTTCGAGCCGCCCGAGCCCATCAGCGCGGTCAGCTCCTCGTGGACGATCTTCACCACCTGCTGCCCGGGCGTGAGGCTTCGCATCACGTCTTGCCCCAGCGCGCGCTCCTTGACCCGCGCGACGAAGTCCTTGACGACCTTGAAGTTGACGTCGGCCTCGAGAAGCGCAAGGCGGATCTCGCGCATCGCGCGTGAGATCGCCTCTTCGTCCAGCTTCCCGCGGCCGCGAAGCGGCCCGAGCGCGGCGTTCAGCTTGTCGCCGAGGGTGTCGAACATGCGGCTCGACAGTGTAGAGGCGCGGCAAATCGCGGCCTACACTCGTGACATGCCTGCCTGTCCACGCTGCGGCGAGGACAACCCGGCGCGCGCCCGCTTCTGCCTCGCCTGCGGCGCGCCGATTCAGGCTTCGCCGGCACCCGAGCTCCGCAAGATCGTCACCGTGCTGTTCGCCGACGTCAAGGACTCGACACCGCTCGGAGAAAACCTGGATCCAGAGGCGATTCGCAGCGTTATGAGCCGGTACTTCGCCGGCGTCCGCGCCGTGATCGAACAGCACGGCGGCACGGTCGAGAAGTTCATCGGAGACGCCGTCATGGCCGTCTTCGGCACGCCGATCGTCCACGAGGACGACGCGCTGAGGGCCGTTCGAGCCGCAACCGACCTGCGCACCACGCTCGCCGAGCTGAACCGGGAGCTCGAGGAACGCTGGGGTATCCACCTCAGCATCAAGACCGGGCTCAACACCGGGAAGGTCGTTGCCGGTGATCCGGCGACGGGGCAAACGTTCGTGACCGGCGACGCGGTGAACGTGGCGTCCAGACTCCAGCACGCGGCGGACGCAGGCGAGATCCTCATCGGCGATCCGACGTATCGCCTCGTCCGCGATGCCGTTTTGGTGGAGCCGGTCGAGCCGCTCGAGCTCAAGGGGAAGAGCCAGCGCGTGACGGCGTGGCGTGTGCTCGGCGTCGTTGCAGGGGCACCCGCGGTTGCCCGGCGGCTGGATTCACCGCTCGTCGGGCGTGAACGAGAAGTGGCGCTGCTTCGTCACGCCTTCGAGCGAGTCGTCGCGGACGACGCCTGCCAGCTGGTCACCATCCTCGGACCCGCCGGAGCGGGAAAGTCGCGCCTCGCGCGCGAGCTGTTGAGCGAGTTCGGTCGGAAGGCAACAGTGCTTGTCGGCCGCTGCCTGGCCTACGGCGACGGGATCACGTTTTGGCCGGTGGTCGACATCCTCAAGCGTGCTGCCGGCGTCGGGCCGGGCTTGTCCGCCGCGGAGAGCCGCGCGCGGCTCGTGTCCATCGTTGCCGCTGATCCCGAGGCGGAGCGGATCGCCGACCGGCTCGGGGGCCTGCTCGGCTTCAGCTCGGGTACGAGCGGAACGGACGAGATCTTTTGGGCCGTTCGCCGTCTGCTCGAGGCGCTCGCGCGCGAGCGGCCCGTCGTCGTCGTCTTCGACGACGTCCATTGGGGTGAGCAGACCTTTCTCGACCTCGTCGAGTACCTCGCCGACTGGGCTCGCGACTCGCCGATTCTGCTCACGTGCCTTGCACGGCCGGAGCTGCTCGACGAGCGGCCGTCGTGGGGCGGCGGAAAGCTCAACGCAACATCGCTGCTTCTCGAGCCACTCGGCGAAGACGCCTCAGGCACCCTCATCGAGAACCTGCTCGACAACGCCGAGGTCGCCGCGGACGTCAAGCGCAGGATCGTCCGGGCAGCCGAGGGCAACCCGCTCTTCATCGAAGAGTTGCTGGCAATGCTGATCGACGATGGAGCGCTCCAAAACCAGAACGGTGTATGGGTCCCGACGACTGATCTGTCGTCGCTTGCCGTTCCGCCGACGATCCAGGCACTCCTCGACGCACGCCTCGAGCGTCTCGACGCTGGGGAGCGACGGCTGCTCGGGCGCGCCGCGGTGGCCGGTCGGGTTTTCTCGCGGGCGGCTGCTGCGGTGCTCTCGACCGCTGACGACCGCGATCTCCTGGAGGAGCGGCTCGCCGCACTCGTCCGCAAGCAGCTGATACGGCCCCATCACGCCGAGTTCGGACGTGAGCACACGTATCGCTTCCGTCACAGCCTGATCCGGGACGCCACATACCGGCGGATGTCCAAAGCCACCCGAGCGAACCTGCACGAGCGGTTCGCGGAATGGCTGGACCGCCCGGGCGAGCGGAGAACGGCCGAGCAGGAGGAGATCCTCGGCTTTCATCTCGAACAGGCACACCGCTATCACGCCGCGATCGGGGGCGACGATGAGCGCACGAAGCGACTTGCCGCTCGCGCAGCCGAGCGCCTGGAGTCCGCCGGGCGCCGTGCGTTCTCGCGGGGCGACATGCCCGGCGCCGTCGGCCTCCTGACCCGCGCAAGCCTCCTCGTCGACGACGAGCTCGAGCGAGCACGCCTCGCTCTGACGCTCGGTCCGGGACTGGTCGAGGTCGGTGAGCTGACACGTGCGGATGCGGTTCTCACGCGGGCGAGCGACGCGGCGGCGCGCGCCGGCGACCGGGAGCTCGAGGCACGCGCCCACCTCGCCCGCCTCCCTGCACAGCTGCGGCTGTCCTACGGTGAGGGCCCTGACGATGCGCTACAGATCGCCGAAGACGCCCTCGCGGTGTTCACGGCGACGCACAACGAGCTCGGCCTCGCTGAAGCATGGCGACGTATTGGAGACGTCCACTGGTTCGCGTCGCGCTGGCAGGCGCGCGCCGACGCGCTGGAGGAGGCACGGCAGCACGCGCGCCGGGCGGGCGACCGCCGTGAGGAGGCGGAGATCATGGCATCGCTCGGTCTGTCGCTCCTCTGGGGGCCGTCGCCGGCGACGGAGGCCATCTCACGGCTGCAGCGCCTCCTCGAGGAGGTGGGCGATGACCCCGTGCTGGAGGCGCATGTCCACGGCGACCAAGCGGGCCTCGAGGCGATGCTCGGGCGATTCGACGAGGCCCGGGACCACTACGCGCACAGTGTTCGCGTCCTCCGAGACCGCGGACTGAAACGCGCGCTTGGGGCGCAGACGATCGTCGGCGCCGACATCGAGCTTTTGGCCGAAGATCCCGAAGCGGCAGAGCGAGAGGTCCGGCTCGGCTTCGAGATTGCAGAAGAGACTGCGAACCGGAGCTCGCTCGCGACGCTCGCCTCGGTGCTGGCGGAGGCGCTCTACCGCCAAGGCCGGCTCGGGGAGGCGGCAAAGTTCGTCGAGGAAAGCGTCCAAGCCGCGGCCCCCGACGACGTCGCTTCCCACATTCTGTGGCGAACCGTACGCGCGAAGCTGCTGACCCAGGACGGACAGCTAGACGAGGCGGAGCGGCTGGCCGAGGAGGCTGTCGCGCTCGCGAAGAAGACCGACGCCCTCAACGTCCATGCCGGCGCGCTGACGACCCTCGCCGAGGTCCGTCGTCTCACCGCGACGAACGGTTCCGCCGGCAGCGCGCTCGAGGAGGCGATTCGCCTTTACGAGCGGAAGGAGAACCTGGTGTCGGCGGAGCGGACGAGAGCACTCCTCGCCGCCGTCGCTTGACCCAGACGCCGAAGGGCGGTACGTTCGCCCGAACTCTCAACGGAGGCACGATGGATCACGGCGGCAGCGTGATCATGGTGTTGTCCGACGGAGGAGAGGCGCGGCGCCTTCTTCAGGACATCGCCGAGAACGAGGACGTCCGCAGCGCGCTCACCGACAAGGCGAGAGCCGCGAAGACGCTCAGGGACTACGGAGTCTGGGTCTCGGACGACGCCATCCCCGAGCGACCAACGCTTCCTCCGGCGGAGGACGTGAGAAAGCTTCTCGCCGACGCGGCCGCGTTCCCTGCGCCGCACACCGGCTTCCGGCCACCCGCGTGCCCCGACACCGGACTCGAGGGACCGCCCCCGTACAGCTCGTCCTTCGGCCACATCTTCAGCATCATCTTCGAGCGGGCGAAGCCTCAGGGCGAAACGACGAGTTGAGCCGCGTCCGGCGGGCGCGGTATCTCGCGTTCGTCTACAGCGACGAGCAGGCGCTGGACGTAACCCTTCTGCTCCGGGGGAAGATCAAGGTCCTCTCGGTGTCTCGTCCCGTCGCGCTCTCTGCCGTCACGGGGCAAGCCGAGCCGCTGTCGCGCGAAGATCTGGAGCTCGCGCTGGACGTGCCCGGTGACTGGACGCCACGCGAGGACGTCCTTGCCGCGCGCGACCCCGCCGACGAGGAGCGGCTCGACGAGCTCGCACGGAAGGGCATCGTGATCACCGACGACGCTACTGCGGAGCTCGTCGAGCTGCGGCGCAGAGAAGAGACGCTTACCGCCGATCACTGGAGCTCACAGGCGGCGCTCTACCACTTCCTGGCGAAGTGGCGTGATGTCCGCGTGGATCCGAACATCGAGCTCGCTCGACTCGGGACGCCGCCGCCCCACTTCGTCTCGCTGCCTAACCCGGCTCCGGTCGCACCGCTCCCGCGCACCGATCGTCGCGGACAGCTCTACGACACGTTGCTGCGGCGGAAGACGTCGAGGGCGTTCGACACGGAGCGGCCAATGGAGGCCGAGCAGCTTGCGACGATCCTCAGGTACGTCTGGGGCTCGCACGGGATCGCCGAGTTCGATACGGACGTCGCGATGATCAAGAAGACGAGCCCCTCGGGCGGTGGCCTGCACCCGATCGAGGTCTATCCGCTCGTCCGTAACGTTGCCGGAATCGGGTCCGGTCTCTACCACTACAGCGTCCGTGACCATGCGCTCGAGCGCATTGAGGCGGTGACCGGCGCCGAAGCGGAGCAGCTCGCGCTCGACTTCACGGCGGGCCAAACGTATTTCCAGAGCGCGCATGTGTTCTTCGTGATGGCCGGGCGGTTCGATCGGACATTCTGGAAGTACCGCAACCACAACCGGGCGTACGCGGTGCTCCTCATGGACGCCGGACACCTGAGCCAGACGTTTTACCTCGTCTGTACGGAGCTCGGGCTCGGCGCGTTCGTCACCGGGGCGATCAACGGCGCCAACATCGAGGAACGGCTCGGCCTCGACGG
>DASZCE010000336.1:0-5347 GCA_035943455.1 Gaiellaceae bacterium
CCCCAAGGGCTACGTCGACCCGCTGACGCTGCTGCCCCCGCGACCGGCGCCGGTCACGCCGACGGCGCCACCACCACCCGCCACGCCGCCTCCGGCGCCGACGGCTGCGCCAACCCCGGCCGCCGCTCCCGCCACGCAAGCGGAGGTCGAACCAGAGCAGCATCGAGGCGCGGCATCCGGCCGTGCGCTGTCCGGCCGCCCGGAGCCTCCGACGACGGTTGCGACGGTCGGCATCGCGGCCGCTGACGCGCGGGCGCCGCGCCGGATCAGTGCGCCCCGCCCTGCGGGTACTCGGCCTGCTGCACCTCCGCCGGCCCGTGCAACGACGCCGCGGCAGCGACAGAGACGTCCCGTCCACCCCCCGCTCGAGCGGTCGGTACCGACGGCGGTGAAACCTGTGGCGTCGGTACGAGTTGCCCGGGCGCGGCCGGCGCCCGCAGAGCCCAACCAGCGGCCGCTGCGCCGCAGCCCTTCAGCGCCGCGTCATGAGCGACCTTCGTTGGTGCTCGCCACTGCCTCGCTGCTCGGGTTGCTCGGCGTGGTCCTCCTGCGACGGGGACACGCGGGAGACCGAAACGCCGCTCGTAAGATGAATGCTTCGGAACCATTCCTCGACGGAGCTCTCGATGTCGCAACCGCAACGGATCCTCGTCGCGCCAGCGTGGCCCTATGCGAACGGTCCACGCCACATCGGCCACCTAGCGGGATTTGGAGTCCCGGCCGACGTGTTCGCCCGCTACCAGCGTCTACGGGGCAATCGCGTCCTCATGGTCAGCGGGACGGACGAGCACGGGACCCCGATCATGGTCGCGGCCGACAACGAGGGGCGCTCGTACCGTGAAACCGCCGACCACTACAGCGGGGTAATCCGGGAGGACCTTCGCGACCTTGGCCTGACCTACGACGTCTTCACGCGCACGACGACGCCGAACCATCACCGCGTCGTCCGCGACGTGTTCCGGACTCTCTACGACAAGGGGTTCATCGTCGAGCGGAGCATGCAGGTCGCGTTCTCGCAGAGCAGCGGCAATACGCTGCCTGACCGCTACATCGAGGGAACCTGTCCCTACTGTGGGTTCGAGAGCGCGCGGGGCGACCAGTGCGACAACTGCGGTCGCCAGCTCGATCCGATCGAGCTGATCAACCCCCGCTCGCTGATCGACGGACAGCCGCCGATCTTTCGGGAGACGAACCACCTGTTCCTGGATCTGCCCGCGTTCGCCGACAAGCTGCGTGACTGGATCTCGCGGCAGCAGCACTGGCGGCCGAACGTCAGACGATTCTCGCTGAACCTGCTCGACGATCTCAGGCCTCGGCCTGTGACGCGCGACCTCGACTGGGGCGTACGGATTCCAGTGCCCGGCTACGACGAAGACGAGCGAAAGCGCGTCTACGTCTGGTTCGACGCCGTCATCGGGTACCTCTCGGCGAGCATCGAATGGGCGGCGATGACGGGCGAACCCGACGCGTGGCGGGAGTGGTGGCAGAACCCCGGCTCACTCCACTCCTACTTCATGGGCAAGGACAACGTCACCTTTCACACCGTGATCTGGCCGAGCATCCTCCTCGGCTACGGCTCCGGCGGCGAGTTCGGTGCCGGGCGTGGCGAGCTCGTGCTCCCCTACGACATCGTCTCGAGCGAGTACCTGACGATGGAGGGGAAGCGGTTCAGCACGAGCCGCAACGTCGTCATCTACGTGCGGGAGGTGCTGAGCCGCTACGACGCGGACGCGGTCCGCTTCGTTCTCACGATTGCGGGGCCGGAGACGCAGGACACCGACTTCACGTGGGCGGAGTTCGCGCGGCGGAACAACGACGAGCTCGTCGCCACGTGGGGAAATCTCGTCTATCGGACGCTGACCAACGCGTACCGCAACTTCGGTGAGGTCCCCGAGGCGGGCGAGCTGAGCGCCGCAGACCAAGCGCTTCTCGATCTCGTCGCCGGCTCGTTCGCGACCGTCGGCGCGGAGATCGAGGCCGCGCGCTTCCGGGCCGGCCTCACGGAGGCGCTTCGTGTCGCGCGGGAGGCGAACAGGTACGTCAGCGACGAGGCGCCGTGGGCCGTGCTCGACAGCGACCGCACGCGCGCGGCAACGATTCTCTACGTTGCGCTCCGCGCCGTGGACAGTCTGAAAACGCTGTTCACGCCGTTCCTTCCGTTCTCGTCGCAGCGGCTCCACGAGCTGCTCGGCTACGACGGTTTGCTCGCAGGACCGCTCGAATTCCGCGAGGTAGAGGACGACGGCGCGACGCATACCGTGCTGACCGGGGAGTACGAATCCTGGGTCGGCTCATGGCAGCCGAGCGAGCTCCCGCCCGGCCGCAAGCTGCGTGAGCCGCAGCCGCTTTTCAAGAAGCTCGACGCCGAGAAGGTCGTGCAGGAGGAGCTCGCCCGGCTCGAGCAGGCTGCCGCAGCCGCACCGGCGTGATCGACACGCACGCGCATCTGCACGCGTGCGCCGATTCTCCAACGGAGCTGGTCGAGCGGGCACGGGCGGCAGGCGTCGACCGGATCCTCGAGGTCGGAGCATGGCCCGAGTCGTGGGGCGAGGTTGCCGATTTCTGTACGGCCACAGAAGGCGTGTTCCCGATTCTGGGCACCCATCCCCATGAAGCCGGCGGAGCCGATCCTATGCAGCTCGCGCGTCTGCGTGAGCTGGGCCCCGTCGCGATCGGGGAGACGGGCCTCGACTACTACCGGGACTACGCGCCACGCGATTTCCAACGCCAGCTCTTCCAGGCGCACCTTGCGATGGCAGAGGAGCTCGGGAAGCCCGTCGTGGTCCATTGTCGTGCCGCCGACGCAGACGTCGCTCGGGCGCTCGGCGATTTCGGCGGCACGGTCGTCCTTCACTGCTTCTCCTCGCCAGGGCTGCTCCAACCCGCGCTCGACCGGGGGTACTACGTCTCCTTTGCGGGCAACGTGACGTATCGGAACGCTTACGATCTCCGAACCGCCGCGCGCGCGATCCCGCTGGACCAGCTCCTCGTCGAGACCGACGCCCCCTATCTCGCGCCCGAGCCGCGCCGCGGACGGCCAAATGAACCTGCGAACGTCGTCTATACCGTTGCGGCGCTCGCCGAGATCCGCGGTGACGATCCAGAGGAGCTTGCAGCGCGCATCGACGAGAACGCCACCCAGGCGTTCGGGCTCGCATGACCCTGCCGAGCCGCAGCAAGGAGCTCGGCCAACACTTCCTCGTCGACGACAACATCCTCGCCGTGATCGGCCGGCTCGCCAAGCTGGAGTCGGCGGACGTCGTGCTGGAGGTCGGTCCCGGACCCGGCGGGCTGACCGCGTACCTCGCTGACCGCGTCGCGGACGTTCACGCCGTCGAGCTCGACCGCCGTCTCGAGTCCCACCTTCGAGACCGCTTTACCGGCACGCCGAACGTGCACCTGCGCTTCGCAGACGCCGTGTCGCTCGAGGCTGCCGAGCTCGATCCGCCTCCGACGAAGCTTGTCTCGAACCTTCCCTACAACGTCGCGACGCCGATCGTCGTCGAGAGCATCGAGCGGTATCCGACGATCGAGCTCTGGACGGTGATGGTGCAGCGTGAGGTCGCGGACCGCTTCTTCGCTCCGCCGCGCACCAAGTCGTACGGAGCCGTCTCGGTGCTCGTCCAGCTTGCCACCGAGAAGACCGGGTTCCGTCCCGTGGCGCGGACGGTCTTTCGGCCGCCACCCAACGTCGACTCCGCCCTCGTTGCCTTCCGGCGCCGACCCGATCCACCTGCGATCGCGTGGTCGGGCCTGAAGCGTGTGGTGGAGGCGGCGTTCGCGCACCGCCGCAAGCGGCTCCCGAACTCGCTCGAGCTTGCAGGCTTGGTCGACCGCGACGTGGCTGCAGGCGCGCTGGCGACAATCGGCCTCCCCGCGACGATCCGCGCGGAGGAGCTGGCGCCTGAAGAGTTCGTTCGCCTGGCCGTAGCGCTTCAGTGAAAGAGCTGCTCGCACCCGCGAAGCTCAATCTCGCGCTCGTCGTCGGTCCGAGGAGGCCGGACGGCCGCCATCAGGTCGCCACCGTCCTACAGCGGATGTCCCTCGCCGACCGGATCGGGCTCGAGCCCGCCGGAGAGCTCCGCATCGAAGGATTCAACGAGGACACGCTCGTGCGGCAGGCGCTCGAGGCGCTCGCTGCAGAAGTCGGCATCGAGCCTCGGTGGCGTGTGGACATCGAGAAACAGATTCCCGTGGCGGCGGGCCTCGGCGGCGGCAGCTCCGACGCCGCGGCAGCGCTGCGGCTCGCGAACGAGACGCTGTCTCGACCGCTTCCGGACGCGACCCTCCACCGCCTGGCCGCCCGGCTCGGCGCGGATGTGCCCTTCTTCCTGACCAGTGGGGCGCAGCTCGGCGAGGGCGACGGCACCGCGCTCCAGCCGATCGACCTCACCGACGACTACTGGATTCTCCTCGTCTTGCCACGGGGGCAGCGGAAGCAGTCGACAGCGGCGGTCTATGAAGCGTTTCGGGCCGAGGACGGCTTCGAGGAGCGGCGGGCCGAGCTCCTTCGCGCCCTCGCGTTGGGCGATCTCAGTGCGCTCCCCGGAAACGATCTGGCCTCCTCGCCGCTCGCGGACGAGCTTCGTTCGCTCGGCGCGTTCAGGGCCGACGTCACGGGGGCCGGACCGGCGGTCTACGGCCTCTTCGCGGAGGAGAACGACGCGCTCACCGCACATGCTGTGCTCGCAGACCGCGGCGATGCCTGGATCGCGGCGCCTGCCTGGTAGCGTCAGCAGCAGTGATCGACCATCCTGCGCTCGAGCATGGCGGTACGCGCACCAGCCGCTGGCTGCGGCGCTACCGGACGCGGATCGCGTTCTGGATCGCAGTCATCGAGGCGATCCTGCTCGTCTTCGGCGCGATCAGCCGCTGGGGAGCGGTCGTCGTCGCCGTCCTCGTGATCGTGGGCTATTTCGCCTTCGGGGTCCGGCTCCGATCAGCCCTCGCGCGCGACATCGCTTGGATCGCCGCGGTCTCACAGGCGCTCGTCGCCCTCGTACCCGTCCTCGTAATCGTCGTGGGGACGGTGGCGCTGATCGCCGTCGGGATCCTCGCGATCGTCGCGCTGATTCTGCTTTTCGGCGACCGAAGGTAGAATCTGGTCGTCGGCCACCTTTTAACCTTGGGGCGCAGCCAAGTGCTGAGGCGTCGCTTGCGATGCCGATGTGGAGGCCTGCCGGCTTCGCCGGCGGGCCGGCGATGCCGATGTGGAGGCCTGCCTGCTTCGCCGGCGGGCCGTTCCCGGGTTGCGGCGCGGCCGCTGGCAGACTGTCATGGATTCCAACCCGATCGGTGGGGCGCAGTCAAGTGCTGAGGCGTCGCTTGCGATGCCGATGTGGAGGCC
>DASZCE010000337.1:0-1648 GCA_035943455.1 Gaiellaceae bacterium
GATCGGGGAGACGGATCACATGGTCGCCGCCGGCGCGCCGCTCGTCGAGGAGCACGAGTGAATCGCTCTTCGGGTCTGGTGGCACGAAACTCGTCTGCCACCACGCTGTCACCTTGACGTCGGCGGGGCCGCCGAGCGTCAACCGAATCGACCGCTCCCCTGGGATGTACGCCGGCGCACGTGCGGCGTCCTGGTAGTCCGATGCGAACGCGCCCTGCACCTGATCGACGATGAGGCCGGGAATGCCCGCGAGCCCTTGGACGAAGATGACTTGCGGATTGATCGCGGCGATCTCGTGACTGAGCTCGGCTTTGCGATCAGCGGGCACCTGTCCGCCGAACACGACCAAGTCGAGCGTTCGTGCGTCGAAGCGGCCAACGATGTCGGCGAAGTCGTTCGTCGCCTCGGCCTTGTAGCCAAGGCCGCGAAGACCCGCGACGGCGCCGTCGAGAACGAATTGACTCTTGCCGATCAGGAGCACGCTCCGCTCTGCGTCACCTGCCGTCGTCATCGGCCCTCCTCTGTCGTGGAATGACCATGCGGTCGGTTGCATCACTCGAGCCGTCCGTGCACATGAAGCGCCTTGAGGGCGAGGAACGTGAACAGGCCGCGATACTCGGCGAGCTGCCCTTCCGACCAGACGCCGAAGTCGAACATCCAGCCGCCGTCATCCTGCTGCTCGCGCGCCAGGCGCTCGAGGTCGGCCTCGATCTGGTCGTCGATGAACAGACTCCGGCTGCGGGCGGCGGGACGCTCCGACAGCGTCAGCGGCGTCAGCTTCTCGCCCTCCTTGCCGCCAGTCACCGGAAGCGAACCGTCGACCGCGAGGCGCGGCCGCAGACGCTCGAGCGTTTTGAGCGCGCGCGGCTCGTCGGGGACGTGATCGAGGAAGTCGATCGCGCACTTGACGCCGTAGGCATCGAGCTCGGTCGGCTCGGCCAGCGCCGCCCATGACCACGCTGTGGCCCGCTCGAGCCACGGGGTATGGAGGCCGGCCTCGTGAAACCAGCCGGCGAGCGCCATGGTGAACATCGAGCCGCCGGGCGCGGGCGGCCCGAGGAAAGGCGCCCGTGGGTAGGCGACTGACGCCGGCAGGGAGAACGGAATGCCACCGTCCGGCTCCGCGATCGAGGCGACCCATTCGGCGGCCTCGCCAAGCATCGGCTCGTCGAGCCGGCCGACCTCGGCGAGCACCTCGAACGCGTGCAGCGTCGCCGACGGCTCGCTCGTCGGAGCGCGGATGTCCGGCTCGAGCGCGTGCCCGAAGCCGCGGTCGGGGTTGCGGTAGGCGCGCAGCGCGGCGACGACCGGCTCGGTTGACGCGCCATGGAGCAGGCAGGCGAGGCGGTGCCGTTCGAGCAGGCGCGCGTTGGCGAGGACAAACCGCTCGGCGGCGGCGACGTTCGCGTTGGTCAGGTCAGTCAACTTGCCTCCTTCCCTCTGCCTCGCTCCGTATGCCGGACGTTCGATAGGACAGATTCTTCGCCGCTCACGCTCGGCTGCCGTTCGGCATGCGGTTCGAGACGAGCTTCGGCTAGGGCTGCCGCGACGAGCTCGACCTGCCCGATGTCGGCTGAGCAGGGGTAGAGCACCACGTCGGTCGCGCCCGCCGCCGCGAGCGCGGCCAGCTCGTCGTGCAGCCGCGAGC
>DASZCE010000338.1:0-1938 GCA_035943455.1 Gaiellaceae bacterium
TCCTCAGACTGCTGCCTTGGAGTCGATGTAGGTCTGTCAGAGTCCGGCGATCAGACCCTCCCTTGGACGAGCACCAGGTCTGTTGCAGCGGTCCGGCCAACCGTACTGCGACACGCTCGCGCGTCGTCCGCTGCGAGCGCCTTCGCTGCGGGTCAATCCGCTCTCGCAATGCGCGAGGAGCGACGGCGCCGGAACAGGGACCCTGGTCACGTCGTCCGGTGAGGTAGCGGCAAGAGCGCAGCTTAGGCTGAAGCAACGCTGCGCAGGAACGGAAGCACGGCCTCGACGTACGTCTCGGGGTGGCTGATGTGAGGAACGTGACCGGTTCCGGGAAGAGTCTTCCGTTCGGCGGTCGAAATGGCGGGGGCGATGCGATCCAAAACCGCGGGATAGAAGGGCGGCGAGTCGCTCCCGTCGGTCAGCAGCGCTGGTGCGGAGAACCGGTCGAGGCCCTCGAGGTCGAGGGCGTATTGGTCCGGATCGCGGGACTCGTCGAGGAACGTGGGCGCGTTGAACGTAAACCTCTCGCGTGTTTCGTCTGGCAGGCGTTCCCACGATCCCGGGCCGAAGATGAATGTCTCCGTGAACTGACGAGCGGCTTCGGCGTCCTTGCCTGCCGCAAGCAGCTTCAAGACCGGCCGCTCACCCGCTCGCACCCGCTCGAGCTGCGCTTCCGCCTCGGGATCTCCCTCGAGCAGGTCCCAGAGGGGTGGCTCATGAGCGCCAAGGCTCTGAAAGAGCTCCGGTCGCTCACCCGCCAGCCTGAGCACGATCGAGGCTCCGGCGGAGCTACCCGCTACGTGGGCCGGTTGGAGGTCGAGCCGCTCGATCAGCGCCGCGAGATCGGCGGCGTCCTCGCTGAACGAGCCCTGCCCCTGTGGGCGCTCGCTCTCGCTGTGTCCCCGACGGTCGTAGGTCAGCACCCGGAAGTGCTCTGAGAATGACGGCGCCACGAAGCGCCAGCTCGTGTGATCGCCCCATGAGCCGTGGACCAGCACCAGGGGCTCGCCCGAGCCAACGAGCTCATAGTGGATCTGCACCCCGTTTACGCGTGCGCTCGGCATGCCTTGCTCCTCAGTCTTAACTGCTCTGGCGGATCCGGAGGTAAGCGCGTCGCTGTCGCAAACGCGATGAGCGAGTGTCTTGTACGGATGCGGCAGATGCCCGCATTGGACTACGCCCGAACGTATCGCCAGCCTGTTGAGCCGGGCGGCTCAAGAGGCCTCGTCCTCGTCCGATGCGGGCATCTGCAGCTGGTCGGCGAGACGCTCGCGTCCACGCGAAGGCAGGCGTCGAGGCGGTCGTCGCCGACACTCCCTTCCTGCTCTCCGAGTAATGCGGCGCCCATCCCCCTAAGCGACGACGAGCGTGTAGTCGCGCTCGATCCGGCCGTCCGCGGCGAGGACGAGAAAGTTGAGCCCGACTCCGAACGCCTCGCCGTCCTTGGCGACCGCCTCCGAGTGGAACTTGACGACGTCGCCGAGCCGCTCGGCATCGTCGCGCCCCCGGAAGCTGAGTCCCTCCGACCCGACCCAGTGCTCGTACGCGCTCGCCGCCCGAGCCTCTATCGCCTCGTATCCCTGTGCGTCCGCATCACGCGTCGGCCATAGCCGCGCGCTAGGGCCGCCCGATCACGCAAACCGCGGGAACCGGGCGCAGGTCCTTGACCAGCACTTGGCTCGCGGAGAACTCGGCCAGCCGGACCCTCTCGCTCAGCCGGTCCGCCAGGTCGCGAGCTCGGCCGGGCTGCGTGTGGCGAGCGTCCCAGAAGAGATAAACCGCTCCATCGGGGGCGAGATGCCGCCGGACGATCCCCAGCGCCTCCTTCGGCTGATGCCAGAAGGGCGCGACATTGAACGCGAAGACCTTGTCGAATCGCTCGTCCCCGAAGTCCGCCTGCTCGAGCGCGGCCGTCTTCAGCACGGCCCTGCCTGCGGC
>DASZCE010000339.1:0-6550 GCA_035943455.1 Gaiellaceae bacterium
TCGCGAGGTTGGCCATCAGGCTCTTCTTCGTCGTCAGGTACCGGTCCTCGCGGGGCAGCGAGATCGTGTAGCCGAGCGCCTGGCCGCGGCTGATCACCGAGATCTTGTGGACGTCGGTGTCCTGGTCGAGGTAGTGCCCGACAAGGGCGTGACCCATCTCGTGGTACGCCGTGACCTTCCGCTCCTCCTCCGAGAGCAGGCGGGTCTTCTTCTCGGGACCGGCGATCACGCGCATGATCCCCTCCTCGAGCTCCTCCTGCTCGATCGTCTTCCTCCCACGGCGCGCCGCGAGCAAGGCCGCTTCGTTGACGAGGTTGGAAAGGTCGGCGCCGGTGAAGCCGGGTGTCCCCGCGGCCAGGGTGTCGAGATCGACCTCGGACGAGATCGGCTTGCCCTTCGCATGCACCTCCAGGATCTTCTTGCGGCCGTTCCGGTCGGGCCGGTCGACCACGATCTGCCGGTCGAAGCGGCCCGGACGCAGAAGCGCGGGGTCGAGGATGTCGGGCCGGTTCGTCGCCGCGATCAGGATGATGTTGTCCTTCAGCTCGAACCCGTCCATCTCGACGAGGAGCTGGTTCAGCGTCTGCTCGCGCTCGTCGTGGCCGCCGCCGAGTCCGGCGCCGCGGTGCCGGCCCACGGCGTCGATCTCGTCCATGAACACGATGCACGGCGCCGCCTGCTTCGCCTGCTCGAACAGGTCGCGAACGCGACTCGCCCCGACGCCGACGAACATCTCGACGAAGTCAGAGCCCGAGATGGAGAAGAAGGGAACGCCTGCTTCACCGGCGACGGCGCGCGCCAGCAAGGTCTTGCCCGTGCCGGGCGGACCGTAGAGCAGCACGCCCTTCGGGATCCGGGCGCCGAGCGCCTGAAACTTCTTCGGATTCTCGAGGAACTCCTTGATCTCGTGGAGCTCCTCCACCGCCTCGTCAACGCCGGCGACGTCCTTGAACCCGATCTTCGGCGAGTCGGGCGTCATTCGCTTCGCGCGGCTCTTGCCGAAGCTCATCACCTTCGAGCCGCCGCCTTGCACCTGGTTCATCAGGAAGATCCAGAAGCCGAACAGGAGCACAAACGGCAGGAGCGAGGTGAGCAGCGACCACCATGGAGAACCGCCCACCGACTTCGAGTCGAAGCTGACGCCCTTGTCGCGCATGAGCTTCTCGAAGTCGTTGAGCGACTCCGGGCTCGGGTAGGCGACCTTGATCGTCTCGCCCTTCTCCTCGCCCCCCGTCGGCTTGAACTGGACCTTGAGCTCCTGCTTCGACGGGTTGGCGACGATTCCGTCGATCGACCGCGGATCGGTCTGCACGCGCTGCTGGAGCGCGGAGTAGGTGACCTTGGTCTTCGGCTTCTCGTTCATCAGCGTCTGGCTCGCCAGATAGACGAGCAAGACGATGACGATCAGCGGAAAGAGCGCAGAGCGAAAGAAGCGGTTCATAGCCGGTATATCGACCAGGGTAGCAGCGTCCTTACCCTCCGAACTTGCCCCGAATGGGGAGAATCAGCCAATTTGCAGGGCGGCATCGTTGCCAAGGACGCCGACGTAGCGGAGGTTTCGGTACCGCTCGGCAAAGTCGAGCCCGTATCCGACGACGAACCGGTTCGGGATCTCGAAGCCGATGTAACGGACCGGCACCGCGATCTCGCGCCGTTCAGGCTTCGTCAGCAGCGCACAGACCTCGAGCGTCGCCGGATTCCGGGCCTTGAGGTTGCGCATCAGGTAGGAAAGCGTCAGGCCGGAGTCGATGATGTCCTCGACGACGAGAACGTGGCGGCCTTCGATCGCGGTGTCCAGGTCCTTGAGGATCCTCACGACGCCCGACGAGTCCGTCGAGGCGCCGTAGCTCGAGATCGCCATGAAGTCCACTTCGCAGTGGACCTCGATCGACCGCATCAGATCGGCCATGAAGAACACGGCTCCCTTGAGCACGCCGACGAGCAGCAGATCGCGGCCCGCGTAGTCGGCCGAGATCTCGGCGCCGAGCTCGGCGACGCGCTCGCGTAGTGCGTCCTCCTCGATCAGGATCTCGGCGACGCCCTCCTCGACCTGGGTCTCAGTCATCGGCGCGCGCCTGTCCCAGCGCATCGACCGGTCAGTTCCGACGGATGCCCAGGCAAAGCCGGGGCATCCTGAAGAGACATCGCAAGCGACGTCTCAGTCACTAGTCGCGCTCCGCAGTCACTCCTGCAGCCTCGACGCTCCCCGGCACCGCGACGACCTCGTCACCGCGCACCACGAGCGGCCAGGCCTCACGCTCCGAGCGCGGCACCTTCGCGTCCACGAACACATCCTGAACCTTCTTCCGGCGCCCCGCGAGCCGGTCGCCCGCTCGCCAGCCGCGGACCTGCAGCCCCGGCAGCGAGGACGTGATCCGCCAAGGACCCCATCGGACCTCCCCAGTCAACTGGACGGGACCCCGCTCAAGCCAGACGCGATCATATTCCCGAACCGCTTGCAGGCCACCGCCGAGGTCGACCCGCGCAGAGCCGGCAGTGCTCGCGAGCAGGGCGTCGAGCCGGCTCGGGCGCGCCTCGGCGAGCGAGAGCAGGTTCTGCTCCGCCCGGTCGTCGAGCTGACGAAGGAGCGGCAGGATCTGATCGCGGATCAACCCGCGCTTCGTCGCGGGATTGGAGGCGTCGACCCGGAACGGGATCGCGACGGTGCGGCAGTAGGCCTCGGTCTCGTGCCGCCAGACGGTCAACAGTGGCCGGACGACACCGTCCTCTCGCTTCGCCTTGATCCCGCCCGGCTGCCCGCTGGAGACGAGCCGGTAGAGCACCGTCTCGACCTGGTCAGAGGCCGTATGGCCGGTGGCGCGGAGCCGGTCGCTCGCGAACGAGTATCGGCGCTCGCGAAGCTCGGCCTCCGTACGGCCGGGAGCCTCGACGACCTCGGCACCGAGAACCTCACGGCAGAAACGCGCGTCCTCGTCCGACTCGGCGCCGCGAAGACGATGGTTCACGTGCAGGGCCGACACGGCGTAGCCGAGCTCCCGCAGCACGTGCCAGAGACAGGTCGAATCCGCGCCGCCCGACACGAGGCAGACGACCTCGCCGCCGCGAGCAATCAGCTCGCGCTCGCGAATGTGCTGCTCGATCCACGCGCGAAAGGCCGTGACGTCCATCGAATTATTGTCGCTTGCGGCGCTCGAGTGCCGACGCCGCGAGCAGCACGGCCCACCGGGCGGTCCACGCGAAGACACCCAGCGTGACGAACCTCCGGATCACGTGAAGACCGGATTTCGAGTCCATGCATCCAGCCCCTCGGCAGCCCGCTCGAGCTGGTCGCCGGAGAGGACGTGGGGCTCCGCGTACGTGACCAGCGGCATCCTCGCGCGAGGCCCCCGGCCGTCCGCCGAGGCGACGGCATACGCGATCGGAAGCGAGTGACAGACGACCAGCAACGTCGCCTCAGCTCGCCCAAGCAGGATGCGAAAGCCACGCGCGTAGCGCGAGGCGATCGCGACCCTCGACTCGCCGCCTCCCTCCGGCATGTCGCTGGGCGTGTGGGCCGCGGCCCAGCGGCGGTAGTCCGCAAGCGGCCTGCCTTCGAACTCCCCGTAGAAGGGATCGTTCAGCTCGGGAACAACGAGCCGTGGGATCTGCCGGTCGCCCAGCACGAGGTCGGCGGTCTCGTGCGTACGCAGGAACTCGGTGACGACGCAGAGGCCGATCGGCTCGCCGGCGAGGCGCTCACCGAGCTGCCGCGCCTGCCGACGTCCCAGCTCGGTCAGGCCGCAGTGGACGGCGGGGTCGCCGTTGACGAGCGCCCGAACGCTGAACTCGCTCTCGCCGTGGCGGACAAACAGGGCTCGTTCCATCGCGAGATCAGAAAAGCAGGCTGCGGTAGCTGCCCGTGCGCTCCATGCCGACCCGCTCGTACACCCGGATCGCGGCCGGATTGTCAGCGCGCACGAAGAGGCAGACGCGAGGGACGCGGTCGAGCAGGAGTCGGATCAGGTCGCGAAGGCCGCGCTGTCCGTAGCCCTGATTTCGGACCTCGGGATCGACCCACACCTGCTGAAGCTGCACCGCATACGGCGTCCAGGCCGACGCCTCCGCCTTGAACAGGATCGTGCCGTTTCGGATCCACACCCAAGAGCGCCCGTCCTCGATCTGCTGGCGCGTTCGCCGGCGGAACCCCTCCGGATCCGTCTCGAGCGGGTTCACGCCGATCTCCCCCTCGTGGGTCGCGGCGCAGGCGGGGATGAGCAGCTCGAAGTCGTCGTCCACCGCCTGCCGCAAGCCGGAATTTCCCGGCCGCGGCGCCGAGGCGATCGCGAACACCGGCTGGCCGGGGCGGTCCTCGCGCGGGTGCGGCATCCGGGTGCGCGCCGCCTCCCAGAGCTCGGACACCGCACGTTCGTCACCATGGATCATGAGCGCGCGGGCGCCGACGGTCACCTCCGCGAACGCGCCGCTCCCCTCCCCCGACGGGACGACGTTGGCGCCGACATGGCAGAGGGCGGTCACGCGATTGTTCTCGATCGTCGCAAGCATGCGCCCGAAGCCTCGGCGCGCCGCCTCGTCGAGAAACACCCGCTCCACCGGCTCCGCCGCGCAGAACTCGAGCGTCTGCTCGAGGGACGGCTCGGTGATCTTCGCCATGGTCGGTGCAGGGTAGGCGTTCGCGCTGCCTCCGTTTTTCCCAGACCACTAGGGTCTGCACATGCCCATTCACGTGCGGGCTGAGCCCGGCGACTACGCCGAGGCCTGCCTGCTTCCCGGTGACCCGCTGCGGGCCAAGTACATCGCCGAGACGTTCTTCGAGGATCCCGTCCAGCGGAACATCGAGCGCGGCATGCTCGGCTATACCGGGACGTTTGCGGGCAAGCCGGTCTCCGTCCAGGCCACCGGGATGGGCTGCCCGTCTGCGGCGATCGTCGTCGAAGAGCTCGTCCAGCTCGGCGTCAAGCGACTGCTACGGGTCGGGACCTGCGGCGGCCTTCAGCCGGACATGAGCCTCGGCGACCTCATCATCGCCGTCTCGGCGGTTGCCTCCGACCGGACGGTCGAGAAGCTGGTCGGCTTCGAGCCGCACACTCCCACCGCCGATTTCGGCCTCGTCCACGGAGCCGTGCATGCCGCCAAGGAGCTCGGCAAGCCGGTCCGCGTCGGGCCGATCGTCTCCAGCGACCTCTTCTACAACCCAGATGAGGGACAGTACGAGCGCTGGTCGGCACGAGGCATCCTCGCGGTCGAGATGGAAGCTTCCGTGATCTTCACGCTCGGGGCGCTTCGCAAGATTCAGACCGGGTGCCTGCTTACCGTCAGCGACGTCGTCGTCGAGGGAGCGTTCGTCCGCATCTCCGACGAGGAGATGCGTGCCGCGGTCGATCAGATGACGGAGCTCGCGCTCCGAACCATCACCGCCTAGTGCGCAATGCGCCGCTTGCCGTGCCGTCATCTGGATGACCGGCTTCGCCCGACATCCGTCTGAGGCGACCGGTCGATTCGAATGAGTCAACGCGACAAAGGCTTCAACGCAGTCTTCCTCGTCAACCCGGCCGCGGCGAACGGGAAGACGGGCAAGCGCTGGCCGGAGATCGCGCAGGCCGCGCGCACTGCGGGCCTCCGCGGCGAGGCGATCTTCTCGGAGCGGCCCGGCCAGCTCGGCGACCTCGCGCGGGAGGCTGCCGACGAGGGCGCGACGCTGCTCGTCATCGTCGGCGGCGACGGAACCGTGCACGAGGTCGTCAACGGGATCGCGGGGCGAGACGGCGTCGAGCTCGCCGTCGTCCCGAGTGGAACAGGGTGGGACTTCGCCCGTACGCACACGATCCCCAAGCGGATCGACCGCGCGCTGCGCATCGCCCGAGACGGAACTGCGAAGCCGTTCGATCTTGGGCGAGCGACGTACGTGGTCGATGGCAACGAGGCTTCAGCCTGGTTCGCGAACATGGCGAGCGTCGGGATGAGCGGGGCGGTTGCCGCCAAGGCGAACGCGACGACGAAGGCGCTGGGAGCGAAGACGTCCTACCTCCTGGCGCTCGGAGTGGTGTTCGCGCGCTGGCAGAACGTGCGGCTGAAGGTGCAGATCGACGCCGATACGCGCGAGGCCTTGATGGAGGACGCCGTCGTCGCCGTCGGCCGTTACCTCGCCGGCGGGATGATGATCACCCCGGACGCCGAGCCTGACGACGGTCTCTTCGACGTCCTGTTGATCGGAGACGTGACGAAGACGGAGCTCGTCCGCGTGATGCCGAAGATCTACCGTGGAACGCACCTTCCGCATCCAAAGGGTGAGGTGCTCCGCGGCAGTACGGTCTCGATCGACGCCGAGGCGCCGCTGCCGATTCAGCTCGACGGCGAGCAACCGGGGACGACGCCCGTTCGCTTCGACGTCGTGCCCGGGGCGATTCGGCTACGAGTTCCTACGTAGGCGGCTTCTTGCGCGTCGTCGAGCGCGGTGTCGTCGCGCGCTTCGTCGCCGACGCTCGGCTGCGAGTCGAAGCAGTCGCGCGCTTCGGCTTCGAGAGCTCATCGACCCGCTCTTCGAGTCTCGTCACCCGGCGCTCGAGCGCATCGAGCCCCCGCACCTTTTTCT